>CANQWE010000027.1 GCA_947627475.1 uncultured Clostridia bacterium | reverse complement strand
CCGGGACAGCTTGTTTATTATATCACTTCCCCCCTCCCTTGTCAATACCTTTTTTATTCTTTTTTTCGTTTTTTCTTCTTTTGGTATATTTTCGGGAAATCCGGGCATTCTCACAAATGTAGGAGGTAGATTATGGCATCCGTTTTCATCAGAACACTGCTGGTTTATTTCATGTTGATTATCACGCTGCGCCTTATGGGAAAGCGGCAAATCGGAGAGCTGCAGCTTTCAGAACTTATCGTTACCATTCTTCTGTCAGAGCTTGCCGCTATTCCCATAGCAGACAAGGATATTCCGCTCCTTTATGCAATTATTCCAATCCTACTGCTTCTTTCGTTGGAAGTGGTTCTTTCCTACATTGTACTCCGGCTCCCCGGAATCAAAACCTTATTCGTAGGCAGACCCAGCATCATTATTCATAAAGGGGTGCTGAACCAAAAAGAATTAGAACGCCAGCGTACCGGAATCAGCGAGCTGCTTTGTTCCCTGCGCCAGAGCGGCATTTCCGATATCAGCGAGGTAGAATACGCTATACTGGAGCAAAACGGACGGTTTTCTGTTTTTCCCAAAGCGGAAAACAGCAGCGTAACCCCTGCGCAAATGGATTTAGGTGTTTCTGAACAAGGGATTTCCCACGCTCTTATTCTTGACCGCAAAATTATTCGAGAAAACCTGCTTCTGGCTGGATGGGATGAGGAAAGGCTTGCCAGGGAACTTTCACAGCGCGGCCTTGCGGCAAAAGATATATTTCTCTTATCTGTCAACGATACAGGTGACATTACCATCATTTTAAAGGAGAAAAACAAATGAAAGCGTTTCTTAGTGCCCTATCCGTTTTAGTTCTCCTGTCCTGTGCAGTAACGGTCAACTCCATTTATGTACAAGCAAAAACAGAAGCATTGGCCAATGCCATTGAAACCCTTCCAACCAAACCAGAAGAAGCAGAACTTGGCGACGTCCGTACAAAATGGGACAAGCTGGAACCTGTGATCAGCTATAGCGTCAGCCACAAGGAAACAGATCAAATTGCAGATGCGCTGGCTGATTTGGAATCTCATCAGAAAACCGGCGAGGAGAAAGAGTACCACGCCGCCAGAGAGCAGCTTTTAGAATTGGTCCGCCGTCTGTCTGAGTCGGAAGGGGTTTCTATCAAAAGTATTTTTTGATCACCGGAATGTGCTGCCGTCCTCTAAAAAAAGACGCCGGCGGTGAATCGTATAATATCCTCTGCCTTCCGGGTCGATTATCCGCTCACAAACCCGCGCGATATATACAGGATTCAGATAATTCGTACCGTCCGCGCGAGTCAAAGCTATAACACGCACGCCTCCCGAAAACATTTCAAATTGAATATCCTGGATGAGGGGACGGATGTCCGTCTCTTTTTCGTTACTTTTGGTTCTTTTCACAACCACTACCGGCCCGGCAAACCGCTCTTTCAGGTCAGACAGGACGTCCTTTTCTCTCTGTATCTGTACATGGAAATCAATTTGATTTTGCGCCCAGGCAATTTCTTTAAAATGGGTCTTGGGTGCATACACTTCTTTGATCTGTATATCAGAAGGCATAGCCCCGGACAGTGCCGCAAGCACCTGTTCATCCGCCACATCCTGCACCAGTTTGATTTGTGCAAATTCCTCTTCTCCGCTGGCGCCTACAGAAAGAGGCGATGCAAAAGTCAGCTTGGGGATCGGATTGAAGCCTTCCGTATAGTATACTGGAAGCCCGCTTTTTACGAGGGCACGGGAAAAAGTACGCTGCACATCCAAATGGGATACATAAGTCATGGCACCGCCTTTGGAGTAACAGATACGTACAGTGCGCACCGGCCGCGCACTGGGATTCACCGCCGCACCGGCCCCTCTGGCATCCCGCTTTCCTGTATCCGCCTGGGGGCCTACCGGTCTGCTCAGACTGCTCAGATGCTCCGACTCTCCATCTAAATGTCCCGGACACCAGCGGCACAGCGCTGGATCTGCCAAAGTATTGGCGCCGCAACCAGAACATTTTTCCTTACAGGAGGGCGTGACTGCAGCCTCCATGGCCTTATGACGCTCCCGGAGCAAAAACTTTTTGGAAACACCGCAGTCGATTACATCCCAGGGTAAAACTTCCGCTTCGCCCATGGTGCGGTTTGCATAGAATACCGGATCGATTCCTGTATCTGCAAAAACCTGCTGCCAAGCCTCGTAATCAAAGAACTCTTCCCATGCATCCAGACGCATCCCCCTGTGCACCGCAGTCTCCAAAGCAGCAGACAAGCGCCGGTTTCCTCTTGCAAACACGGCCTCCAGCCAGGATACTTTGGCGTCATGATAATGATATCGGATTTTCCGATCCCGCAGGCAGGAAAGCAGATGCTGTTGCTTTTCTTCCAGCTGCGCTTCGGTGTTCTGGCCTTCCCACTGGAATGGCGTAAAGGGCTTTGGAATAAAGCAGGCCACGCTGATGGTGACTTTCGGCTGTTTGCCCTTGGCGCGGCCGGGCGTTTTATAATAGGACTCCACAACATTTTTGGCAAGCGCCGCAATTCCTTCGATATCTTCCAGCGTTTCATATGGAAGTCCGTTCATAAAATATAGTTTTACTTGGTTCTTTCCTGCTGAGAAGGCCACGCCGGCCGCCCGGAGAATATCTTCTTCCGTAACGTTTTTATTGATCACATCCCGCAGCCGCTGGCTCCCCGCCTCCGGGGCAAAGGTCAGGGTACTGGATCGCACGGTGGAGATCTGCTCCATAAGTTCTCTGGTAAAGCTGTCCGCCCGCAGTGACGGAAGGGACAAGTTGATCCGCGCATCGTCCGTCCAGGTCAGAAGATCACTGCACAGGGTATTCACTTTGGAATAATCGGAGATGGACAGCGAGCACATGGAAATCTCATCATAGCCTGTGTTTTTCGCCATCTTCTGGGCCTGCGCGCACAAGGTCTGGGGCGTTTTCTCCCGCACCGGCCGTGTGACAAAGCCGGCCTGACAGAACCGGCAGCCCCGGATACAGCCCCGGAACACCTCCAATGTGATTCGGTCATGCACCGTTTCCACCAACGGCATGACCGGATCTGTCGGGAAGTATACCTTATCTACATCTGCCACGATCCGCTTTTTCACCCGCGGGGGCACATCTGGAAACCGCGGCTGCATACTAAGAATCGTTCCATCCGGGCAGTAGCTTACCTCATATAAAGAAGGGACATAAAATCCTTCCAGATGGGAAGCTGCCCGCAGAAATGCAGCCTTGGTATAGGTACCCTCTCGGCGCATATCCAAATACAGCTGGGCCAGCTGCGGCAGTGCCTCCTCCCCTTCTCCAATGGAAAAGATATCTACAAAGTCGGCCATAGGCTCCGGGTTATAGGTACAGGGTCCCCCGGCAAGTACGATGGGATAGCTGTCGTCCCGGTTCTGGCTGCGCAGGGGAATCTTACTCATATCCAGCATATTGAGGGCAGTCGTATAGCAAAGCTCATACTGCAGGGTAAAGGCAACTATATCAAAGTCCCGGATGGAGTCCCCGGATTCATGTGTATATGCAGGAATGTCCCGGCTGCGCATTTCTGCTTCCATATCTGGCCAGGGAGCAAATGCCCGTTCACACCACACATCCTTCATTTCATTGAGAACACCGCACAAAATCCGCATGCCCAGATTGGACATACCGATATCGTATATATCCGGGAAGCAAAAGGCCACGCGCAGCCCCACCTGACTTTTGTCTTTATAAACGGTCCCCGCCTCTCCCCCAACATATCGGCCGGGCTTCTGCACTTTTGTAATAAACGGTTTAATGTCTCCTCGCATTGTATAAACAGGGGGCGGAGATTTCTCCGCCCCAACCCTTTCTTATAAAAATTACCGAACGATCACTTTCGTGGTGATTATGACAGGAATCAGCCAAAACAGCTGCATAGCACCCAAATATATGCTGTACATTTGCGGAAACATACCGGATACAAGGACAATTGCCATGACCACAGCGCTTAAAACAGCAGAAAGCGCGTTGATCACATATCCGGTTTTACGGGCGCTGAGAATCTTATCGCAGCTGGAAATCGTTTGGAGCAGCGCTTTTGTTCCATCTCTGGATACGATACCACCGTCAGCACGCTCAGAATACTTTGTGATCTCCTCAGTATTCCGATATTTTATCACCCGCAGGGAATATTTACCGCTGCGGATCTGCCGGTAAATCATTTCCTCGTCGATACTGGGGTCAAATGTTTTCACACACACGCACATACCGCTGCCGGTAAGCTGACGCAAAATATATTCAAAATCCGGATCGATCAGGTAGTGGACGATCATCTTTGCAACCAGCTTGCGCTGATAAATCATATAGAGCGCAGAGCAGTCGCCTGCCAGCGTCGCATCTTCCTCTACCACATCAACTGGAATATCGATACCCAGTCTGGATAGAGCTGCAGCCCGGCCAAACATAATGCTTTTCCCGCCTACAGCTGCTTCGATATATCCCGCATCGGTATCCAGAATCTCTACCTCATTGGAGTGGCCTGTTTCCATCGTAGCGATTTCAAACACATCCGCCAAGGGGCCGCCTGTTTTGGAAAAGACACTGGCTGCATAATACAAAACCTTATCGATGCGGCTGTTGTTGTACAGCTTTACGTTATGCACCTTTACGTTGGTAGAGGGAAACACATTGACGTCGTCAAAGGATACCACGCTGGCGCCGGAATATTCATCCACAGAGCCTTCTCCGATAATGGTGCTTTCATTTTCATACGCTGCACGGTTGGCTCGGTAAAAGGGATAGCAACCTGCAACAATCATCGCCGCCGGCATGGATGCACCGAGCACTGCGAAAGCTACGGTAAAGGGACCACTTGCATGGCCGCTGACAGCAGCGTAAACTCCTCCTACAACAGAAAGCAGGATAGCCACAAGCAGGGTAACGCCGATCATGGACCGATCGCCTCCACCTGGATTTTTGGTTCTCCAGAAATATCCGTCTACAAAATCTGTTTTTTGAATTTTAATAATATCGCCACCGTCATCATCCTGCAGGCTGTCTGCCAGGGCCTCATTTTCCATCATGGAGTCTCTGGTAGACAGGCGGCGCATCACATATTTGGGTTTGGTAGTAGACACGATATTGAAGCTGAAAATCTCCCGCCGTACAGTTAAAAACTCATGGATCGTGGTAAACAGCAGACAAAGAGCAGCCGGAAAGTGGAACAATACCGGTTCAACGCCCGGCACAACGGTAGCAGCTTCATAAATTGCGCTTGCAAGAACTGCCACTGTCATCACTGCCGATATGGTATCTGTGGTAGGACGAAGGCGCAGCAGGGAAGCCAATCCCCCCAAAATATGCCGGTAGCATAAGGCGGTCATCAATAATAGCAGCTGCAGATCCATCATAATATAGATCACAGGATAGACCGCGGGATCCAGTGCTCCGGATAGCTGATACCCCAATACAGGAAGGTTCTCATAAATTAAAATCAAAACGGTGAGCACAATGCCGCAGAGCAGTCTGCCGGTGGCCCAACGATTGCGCTTTCTATACCGGTCTGCAATTTCGCTGTTCTCCGCGGGATCGGAATATTCACCCGGCCCGTATCGGTGGCTGCGGGTAACCCATTCCTCCTGATCCGCTACATAATCATCTGTAATTTGTGTGGCTGTTTCAATCCCCACCGTTTTGGCAAGCTCGTCCTCCATGCCCAGGGCAACCATCAGGCTGATATCTGATTCATCGATCGTATCTCCGCCTTCCCCTGTCACCTCATTGACAAGCTGTTCAAAGTTTTCCGCCGCATTGTATGTAGTTTCGTCTTCTTCCTTTGTGTCCGGCTCGGAATAAGAACATTCTTCTTCAATGGGGTCGTTATCAAAAAAGTCATCCTCCGGATAAACGTCTTCGCCTCCGTCCGGGTCTGCATCCGGTGCAAGAGGCTCCGCCTCTTCCGCTGGAACATAAGGATGGGGCTGCACAGCTTCCGATGTTTCGCCTTTCAGCTTTGCCAGTAGCTGCGCTGGATCCATCGCTGTGTGTGACGCAGATGTTTCCTTTTCTGATTCTGCGTTAGATGCAGATTTGTTCAGACGGGACAAAAGATCCTGGGCTGTCACTTTTGAATTTTTTTCATTTTTTTCAGCCATTCTTTTCATTCCTTCCTTTGGAATTCTGACCAATAGATCAATTGGCTGTATCGTTATTTACCATGCTGCATTCTGGCCGCATGGCACAAAATAACAGAAGCAGCTGTCGATACATTCAAGGAATTCACTTTTCCATACATGGGAATAGATACGGTAAAATCGCTTTTTTCGCGAACTGTTTTTGCAACGCCCGCTCCTTCACTGCCGAATACAATTGCTGCCGGCACCTGAAAATCTGCATCATAGTATGCCGTGCCGCCGGCTTCTGCTACGAATACCCAAAGTCCCCGTTTTTTCAGTTCTGTTACCGTTTGTGCGATATTGGGCACCTTAGCAATCGCCAAGTGCTCCAGCGCGCCTGCTGAAGCCTTGGATACCACAGGCGTCAGCCCGGCACTGCGGCGACGGGGGATAATCACGCCATGGGCACCGGCACACTCCGCACAGCGAATCAGCGCACCCAAATTGTGGGGATCCTCAATAGAATCTGCAATCACCACCAGAGGCAACTCACCGCGCTGGGCAGCAATATCTAAAATTCCATCGATATCTGTATATTCCTTTTCAGCAGCCACCGCCACTACCCCCTGGTGATTGGCGCCTCTGGCAAGCTGATCCAGCTTTTCCTGCGCCACCTCGGAGATGGGAATATGCTTTTTTCTCGCCTCTGCGACGATCGCCACAAGAGAACCTTCACGCTGCCCGACTTTTACAAAAAGTTTATCGATGCTTCTCCCACTACGCAGCAGTTCCCGTACAGCGTTTCTGCCGGCAACCGGCGCCTGGTCGTCTGAAATAACGATAGGCGCTGTATCCGGCTCTTTTGGATTTACCGACTTATCCACTGAAGGAGAAAGCAGTCCTGCGCTGCTGAGTGTAGCTGTTTCCAGTTCGTCATAATCGGGCAGCTGCAAATACCTCCCGCCATAGCTTCGGATATCGTCGTAATCATCGTGAATTTTCGGCGGTCCCTTGCGGGCGCCCCGCCGATTGCCGTTTTTTTGTCCTCCGCCGGATTGAGCGGTTTTTCTGCTATCCCTTCTGCTCTGGGGTGCCGCCGGAGCACTTTTGTTTTTTCCACATATAGGGATACTTGCCTGTTTTTTACGTTTGGAAGTTTGTCCTGTGCTTCTTTGTCCTTCTGGCGTTGCAGCTTTTTGTGCGTTATTTTTCAAATCTTTTTTCGCTGCAGACTGAGGCCGCCTCTTTCTTTTTCCACTGCCGGCCGCTTCGGTATTTCTATTTTGTGTTTTTCCAGCAAAACGCTTTTCCTGCTCTTGCCGGGTTTCGTTTTCACGCATATATATGATTTGCCTTTCTGACAAAAATAAGTCTGATTCTTCACTGCCGTAAAGCTATAGAATCCCAGTATTTATGCTTATTATAGCACATCTTTTGTTGTTTGTACATATCTTTTTGCAAAAAAGCCATCTGGCAAAAGCTGCCGAGGCAAACAGGAAAAGTTTTGACGTCACAAATGCGGGAAAGAAAGATGTTCGTTTTTCTCCGTTGCCTGCCGATAGCTGTCTCCTCGCAAGGCCTGCTGCAGCTTCCTGCGTGAGAAGTGATTTGTCAGGGAAATGCAATAACAAAGAAAAGATACTGCACACTACCCCTCCGCCGGGGAGGCGCCCGCACTCTCGCTAAATGGAAACTTTTAATGCATTGTCCTCGCCCCCTCTGAGACGTTTTACGGTGATATACTGGTTGAGTGTCACGCCGAAAGCGATATGGAGGGAGAAGCATCCACATTTCTTGAAAAGCGATTACTGCGCCACAATAATCCACTCCGACCCAGTTTATATTTCTCCCTTTAATGAGGCTCTAGACGTGACACCTCCTTACTAAAAGCAAAAAGAGGAAGGCACGGTACCGTGCCTTCCTCTTTACATACTTGTGCAAACACCAAATCCGTTACTGCTGTTTCATTGCTGCAAAGCACTCGCTGCAGTATACAGGTCTGTCGCTTGTGGGCTGGAAAGGAACCTTCGCTTCCTGGCCGCACTGGGCGCAAGTAGTGGTGAACATTTCTCTCTGCGACTTGGATGCAGCCTTTCTGGCATCGCGGCAAGTCTTACAGCGCTGAGGCTCGTTCTGGAAGCCTTTTTCTGCATAAAATTCCTGTTCGCCTGCAGTAAATACAAACTCGTTACCGCAATCCTTGCATACCAATGTCTTGTCCTCGTACATTTTTTACCTCGCTTAAATATGGTAGAATAAATTTCGCCCTCAACGGACTTTAACCGTTACCTTTGTAAACAACGCTCTGATTAAGCTATTCGGGCATATGGAAAACACATATTGTGTTTACATATAAAATCAGTCTTTCTTTTCTGGCTGCTCCAATTGTTTTCCCTTTTCGCGAATACGAAACAGGGCATTATACACAGATTTTGGATCCTTGCCTAACTCCCGGGCAATTTCCGGCGCTTTTTTGCCAGACATATATGCCCGCAGCACACGCCGCTCATAAGGAGAAAGCAAGACAGCGATGCGTTCAATAGTCTGTTCCCCATTCTCTGTCCGGGGCATCCCCCTCTGGGCACCGCTGCCCTTCCAGGATTTTTCTTTCGGAATGTCCTGGCGTATTCTCCGCAGCACCTTTCTTCGATGGGAAATCAAAGCGTTCCGTATGCAAATTTTTGCATAAAGGCCAAAAGATACCGCCTTCTGGCTGCTGTCGTATGTAAGGGCTGCTTTCAGCAATGCGCTTTTCGCCTCCTGCAGCAGTTCGTCCCGTGCGCCGCCTCCGCTTGCATGAAAACTGGAAACCATTCCCGCCACAAGGGGAGCATACTGCTTTGCAAGCAAAGAAAAGCTTTCATCGCTCCCGTTCTGAATTTCCTTTAATAATGTATCCGGCGTATCCTGCAAGTCTTGTCCCTACCCCAATTGGTACGTTTGTAGATTTTTACGATCTATAATAATGATATTATAGCACATTTGTAAATTTTGTCAATAGCAGTTTTAAAAATTCTTAAATCTTCGTAAATATTTTATTCATATTTGTTGCTTTTAAATATATTTTGTCTTTTTTTAAATAAAAATTAAATATTTGGCCGTCGAAAAATCACGAATCTTCAAATAAATAATTTACATCACCGGATAGCAGCGCAACTACCCCTCGGAATACAACTTCAGGCCGCTCAGAATAATTGCTAAGCATACGCTGCAGCTGATAGTCGCTGTCCGCCCGCACGGTCAAATCCATGATGACACCCTTTTTATCTTTAATAGAGCAGGTGACCAAATACCCATCTCCATCCGGACGATAGGAATGATCCACATATGCTCCTTTTTTGGCAAATGACAAATGCCGCAGAGCGCTGCGATAACTTTTTTCCCGGACCGTAACCATTAAATTCCCGGACAATGCCTGCGCCACCTGTCTTCCTGTATCTGTTACCTCGTATAAAACAGTAGCGTCAGGCTCGTACTCTTCTGCAAAATCATCCAATTTTGCTCCGATCTCCGCAGGAGAGTTCTCCTTTTTGTCATCGCCGGCTGTGGTAGTATCCTTTTCTTTCGTCTCCTTTTCGCCAGAAGGATCCCGCACAATTTCCCGAATATGGCCCGCATCTACTAAAGCAAAAAAACACTGGGCAAAATCAAAAAAGTTGACCAGTCCATCCTGCATCATAATAGAGCCGATACTTGGATAGTCCAAAGGATAGCCGATTTTATCCAGCAAATATAGTATGAAAATCTTTATTTCATTTTCTTCCTTGAACTGTGCCATATGACCCACTCCCAATTTATATTTTTTATTTCGTATCCCACAAAAAGGCGGGGAGTTTCATTCCCCGCCTTTCGTCGATCTGCATTGTTAAACAGTCTTTATTCTTCTCCGGATTCGGCAGCTTCCATGGACTCTTTATACTCCATATAGTTCCGCATTTTCATTCTCTTAAAATCTCTGCCCCAGTAAGTATCCTTCATACCACTGAGCACCTTGTCATTATACACGTAGGCATCTTTGAAAAACAGCAGTGGCATAACAGGCATATCCTCCATCAGCATGGTTTCCGCTTCATGAAGTTTTTCTGTTTTTGTATCGCTGTCACTTCCTGCCGCATATGCTTCTTCGATCAACGCACTGTAGTCCTCGCTATTGTAGCCGGTTATATGAGGAATCACATCATAATCGGGAGATTCCATGTCCACACCGTTACCGGAAAATTCGGCAGCAAACGGCGCCAGCGCAGAAAATGCATCAGAAGAAAGCATCTGATAGTCAATCGCTATGACATCAAAGTCACCAGCTGCATATGCTTCCTGGAACAAATCCTTATATGTGTCAGACTGGTTTGCTTCTGTAGACGGTTCCTTTTCAGGAGAGAGCTTTTCTACTTTAACAGTAAAGCCCAGCTCTTCCCACACATCCGCAACATATTCTGCAATCGCCAAATCTACTTCTGCATCCCGCACAGTGATGGAGAAGGTTCCTTTTGTCACACCAGCCTGCTTCAGAAGAGATTGGGCCTGGGAAAGATTTGCCGAGCTTTCAATCAAAGCCCCGCCTTCGTCCCGGAACTTGCCTTTACCATTGGCATCAAACACCGTAGACGGAATCAATCCGGTCGCCGCATCTGCATATACAACGAGTTCTGCCAAGGCCTGGCGATCAATAGCCATAGAAAGAGCCTGGCGCACCTCCGGCTTTTCAAACAACTTGTTTTCTGTATTGAAGAAATATGTATGGGTCACCGGGGCATCCTGAATCGTAGCTTCCTTTTCATAATCTGCCCGGGCAGACAAAGGAAGTTCGCCCATGTAGAAAATATCGCCGGCCTCATAATGCTCCAGCTGCTTTTCCTTATCCCCGTATCCAAAGTTCACGATGATTCTATAAGGAATAACATACTTATCCAAGGCTTGGTTGGATTCCGTATCGCGATAGTAGTAAGAAGAGCGTTCCAGACGCAGCTCCTCTCCTACTGTGATTCCTCTTACAGCGAAGGGACCATTGGTTTCCATAGAAGAAGCACGCTTGGACCATTTTTCACTGCTGGCAACCTTGTCTCCGCGCAGGGGAACCAACGCAACGCTGGCACAATTCCGGAAGAAAGCGTCCAAGTCCACTTCCTTGGAAGCAAATTCTATTTCCAGCACATAGGTTTCAACGGCGTACACGCCAAGGTCATCTACTGTGGCATCACCCATTTTGATTTCCCGCGCATTCTTGATATCATACAGCAAGGATGCAGCGTCACAAGCCATTGTAGGCTCCAGAATCCGCTTCCAAGCATATACGAAGTCGCTCGCCTGGACAGCACGACCGTCGCTCCACTTATTTTCCCGCAGGTTGATCTGGATCCGGTATCCATCCTCTTCACTGGTGGGCTCCAATTCTTTATAGCTGTCCATCATAGCTTTTTCCCAGTTGCCCTTTTCATCCAATCGGGTAAGGCCCTCATAAATTAGGGAAAAGACCTTGGCTGCGGCGGCATCTGTATAGGCCAGAGCCGGATCAAAGTCGTAAATTTCATCAGCAAGATACATGGTTATAACCGCACCTCTGTCATCCTTTTCCAAGGTGGAACAGGAAGCGAGCGCACAAACGACCATTATTGCCGCAAGAACAAAAGAAAGCAATCTCTTCATGGTTTGGAACTCCTTCTAAGACTATCCAGATAATCATCCGGCACGCCGGCTGCATTTGCGATCGACTACGAAACGCATTCATAAAATTATAGCATAAAATAAGCAGGGAATCAATTATCTGTCTGCAAAATAAGAAAAGATTCATCCTTTTGCACAATTTGAAAAACTGTGTTTCGTAACTTTTCCACAGACACGATTCACCGCCTGCCCCGCCTGCACGCATGGATCACGAAAAAATGCAGATACTACTTATTATTATACCTATTTTTGTCAGAAAGGCAATAGCCGTCATGAAAAATTCACATTCAAATTCCAGAAGTTCAAATCCAAACAGACCGGGGCAAGCCATACAATTTTCTCCCCGAACAGACTTGGCCTGCGAAAGCAGCAAGCCCTACGAAAACGTACCTGGCACTATTTACCGGGAATGGGAGAAATTCGGAATTCGGATCACACAGCTTCAGGTATTGAATGGGGAGGGGGAGCGGAATACAGGACAGATCCAGGGGCGGTACACTACATTATATTGTCCTATAATCCGATACTGGGAAAACGAACAAATCGAGCAGGTGTCCGCCATTTTAGGCGCACTGCTGCGGGATTATGCATATCAATCCCTTGGAGTGAAGCCGGGCCCCGCTACGACAGTATTAATCGCTGGACTTGGAAACCGGTTTATTACAGCGGACGCCGTAGGCCCTCGAACAGCAGACAAAATTTCTGTCACCAGCCACATGATGGAAGCAGACTTGTGCGACCGTGTCGGTTGCTGCAGAATCTCTGCGATCCATCCCGGGGTGAAAGGGCAAACCGGAATTGAAGCCGCTGCCATAGTCCAAAGCGCTGCTGCTGCCGCAGCAGCAGACATCGTCGTAGCCGTCGATGCGCTGGCGTCTCGTTCTACCGAGCGTCTTGCAGCAACAATCCAAATAACGGATACTGGGATCCGTCCCGGATCTGGCATCGGCAGCCGCCTAAGGGGCATCGATCGGGACACCATCGGCTGTCCGGTAATCGCCGTCGGCGTTCCCACCGTGGTAAGTTCTGCCACACTTGTATACGATGCGCTGGAAAAAGCAGGCGGAACGAAAACAAGCGAACAGCTGCAGGGAGTTTTGCAGGAAGGAGAAAATTTTTTTGTATCTCCCAGAGACAGCGATATCATCGTGGAAGAAGTGTCCTCCCTGCTTTCCAAGGGAATCAACAAAGCTTTTTTTGCGTACTGGGCTTAGGAATATCCGGTTTACAGCTTCCATATATATGAAATGGAATCCAAGAGAAAGGAAGACTGTTAAAATGCAAAACGTAAAAAACAGACTGTATGTTCCAGGGAGGCGGCGTAATGGATAATCCTGTTATTCCCGAAATTCGTATTGAATCCCCCGTCACGCTGGAGGAAAATCATCCTAATATATGTGAAACAGCACCAAAGAAAAAAGCGCGGCAGAATACTTTACCTTTGTCCATCATCGCTGCCGCGCTGCTTCTGATCACCGTATCCATTGCACTGCACACCTCCCTCTTTGCCATGGCAGCCATACAGCTGCGTACTATCTCTCCTACAGAATTTCTCATGCAGCTGATACTGCCCACATACACAGCCGATCCCATCGAAGAGGAGGCAAAACCGGATGGAGAAAATGCATTGGACAAGGCCCCGGAAGAAACGCCTCCCGCTCCGGCAGAGACGGAAGACACACCCGCTGCAGATCCGCCCGCAAAGGGAGATACAATACGGGACAAAGATCTTTCCACAAATGCAGAAAACGGATTTTCCCTAAGCAATCAAACAAAATATACACCGGATCTGTGGGCGCTGTACGGCGTACCACGCATGATAAAAACTGCGGACGAGCTGGCCGCCGAATATGGGGAAGACGCGCCGCTGGTTTTGATTCTGCATACCCATGGAACAGAAAGCTACGCCAACGGAGACACCGTAACGGCAGCCACCGGATTTCGGTCCCACAATCCGGAAGAAACCGTAGTCGCTGTAGGCAGTGTAATTACAGAAGTGCTGGAATCTGCCGGTATTCCCGTCCTGCATCTGGAAGAAATGTTTGACTTGGAAGATTGGAGCAGCGCATATGAAAACAGCAGTGCAGCTGTGCGGGCAGCGCTGGAAGAATATCCGTCGATCCAATATGTATTCGACGTACACAGAGATGCCCTTACAGGGGAGGACGGGGCCTACATAAGCAGTGTAACAGAATTTGACGATACACGATTTGCCCAGCTAATGCTGGTATGCGGTACAGACGAAGGGGGCAGCGGCCACAGCGCCTGGCGGGACAACCTTTCCTTTGCCCTTTCCCTTCAGGCAGATCTGCACAACACTTACAATACGCTTATGCGTCCGGTCAATTTACGCACCGCCTCCTTTTATCAGGATCTGCGCAAAGGATCTCTGCTCCTGGAGGTAGGTACAAGCGCCAATTCCTTAGCAGAGGCAAAACGCTCCGGCGCTCTGTTTGCCGCCTCCCTGGCAGACTACATTTTGGGAGAGGATGGCGCGGTAGACGCATCTCAGTGGTACGGCGCATATTAAACGCTTGCTTTTTTTTGAAATTTGTGGTAATATGGAAAAAAGTTTGTTACAGTAGCAGAATCCTTGAACAAGTGGGCGAGCACCGGACCCGGAAAGGCATGTGACGTGAAAAGAAAGATTGTAATCGGCATTGATGTTGGCGGAAGCACCACAAAAATCGTAGGATTTCATACCGAAGAGGGAACGCGCACCTTAATTGATCCTTTATTTGTACGGGCAACGGACCCCATTACCTCTGTCTACGGCGCTTTCGGCAAATTTACCGATATAAACAGCCTGGCCCTGTCCGATATAGAAAAAGTGATGATTACCGGGGTAGGGTCTACCTGTATCACCAGCGGAATCTATTCCCTGCCCTGTGAAACGCTTCCGGAATTTCGCTGCATTGGTCTGGGCGGGTTATATTTGTCCAAGCTGGAGAAAGGGATTATCGCAAGCATGGGCACCGGCACCGCATTGGTATATGCAAAAAAAGAAGCGGAGCCCGTCTATCTGGGCGGTACCGGCGTGGGCGGCGGCACGTTGATGGGCCTTTCCAAAAAAATGCTGGGGATGGACACAGTAGATCACATTGAAGAGCTTGCCAAAACAGGCGATCTTCATAAAATCGACTTAAAAATCAATGATATTTCCAGGCAGGACATCATCCCCGGATTCGCGGACCGGATGACCGCATCTAATTTTGGCAACATCAGTGATCTTGCTACCAAAAGTGATATTGCTCTTGGAATCATCAATATGGTGTTTGAAACGGTTGGAATGGTGAGTATTTTTGCCGCCCGCAACTATGGGCTGCGGGACATCGTGCTTACAGGGAATCTGACCCGGGTGATGCAAGCCGCCGAAGTGTTTGCATCTCTCAATCAGATGTTTGACATGAACTTTATTATTCCGAGGCATTCCCAGTTCGGAACCGTAATCGGCGCGGCCCTGGCCGGATGTGAATAAAAAGTGATACGAAAAAGGAAAGCTTTTCCCAAGGGAGAAGCTTTCCTTTTTCACCTATCAGGAAATCACAACCGCTTGGCTGTACATTCCCGCAAAGGCTGCTTCAGGCTTATTCTTTGTATATTTCACATTTTTTCTGGAAAGAGGATCATTGAAAAAATACGTATCATCGTGACTGGTGAGCAGCATGCAATGCACAGGCACTATCCATGCAAATACGGTATCCGTTCCTACTATAGTCCATTTTTTGCCATTCAAATAAGGCGTTTTCATTTGCATTGTTGCCCACACGATCACCGGCTTTCCATTGTCTACATAATCGCAGCAAAGGAATTCCAGTGTCCCGCCGCTGAGCAGCTGCGCGGAATGCCCATAGGAAGCGATAAATTTATCACAGGTCTTTTTGATAACCGGCGCATAACAGCAAAGTCCTGTAGATTTTCTGGGATCCCCCACAAAATAATCCCAATGGCTGTATCCCCAGCGCTTCCCATTTTCGTTATAATACGGAAGCTTGCACATATCCAGATAATTGTCTATAAAGGTGTCCACCAAAATATCGATTTCCGCATACTGCAGCGCCATTACTGTCCTTACACTTTCACATCCATTGGGCCATTCGGAACGCTGGTCAATATAGGGAGCATCCAGAATCACAGGCGCGGACACCACAACCACATCCCTTGTTGCCTGTGACGAATTCCCGGCAGCGTCTACTACACGGTAAGTGATCGTATATGTACCGATCGTGCTGCAATCTACATCTCCCTGAGAGACTACCAGATCCGATATATTTCCGTCAAAATTATCCGATGCCTTTATGCCCGGATCTGCGAATATTACTCCGGCATATATTTTTACACTCTGATTTCCAATGAGAGAAAGGCGGAGGCGGCGTGTTGTCTGTGACATGCACCAGTCTGCTGGCAGACACAGTATTGCCAGACCCATCGGAAACAGTGTTTGTGATAGTAAAATCGCCTACCGTGTATGACACAAAATCGGATTTGACCACAACCGCATTTGTAAGATTTCCCTCCAGATCATCCGATGCCCGGTAGCCGGGATCGAAAAAATCTGCTACATGGGTATAAATTTCGCTGTCCCCCAACAAAACAGGCTGCGGCGGAACTAAGTCCCGCACGCTGATCCGACGATGCGCGGAAGCTGTATTGTTGCTGGAATCCTTTACCGTATATGTCATAATGCACATAGAAGTGCTCTCATCAAAGTCTCTGGGAACGGTACCATCTGATGTTAGATCCCCGTTATAATTGTCGGACGCCTCATATCCCCCTTCGGCAAAAAATTCTATGGATGAAAGCGTTATCTCCTCCCCATGTAATTGGAGCTTTGGAGGAGTCTTGTCCACCCTTGGGCCGTTCGTTTTGTATTTGGTATATGTACGGCCAAAATGAGACAGCGTATATTTTTTTCAAATTTTCCCACTTTTGAAGTTGCAGGATCCTCCTAATGTGTAATTTTATCTGAAAGATCAAAACCAGAAAAGACGCTTTGCATCCAGGATCAGGGAACTCCCCGAACACTTCCATTTCTATGACATCGACTCGTTCAGCACAAGCCTTGGCTTGACGAATATCACCAGGCAGGCAATCAAAGCGATCAGGAAAAAGCAGAAAAACAGAGACACAAAAAGCATGCGGCATCTATGCTTTCGCTTTCTGCCCTTCACAGAGGGGCGCAGTGCCGTGATATGCGCATTTTGCAAGGGTCCACGCCCTGGGGCCTTTGCCGCTGCAAAGGTACCTTCTGATAAGACTGAACGGGACGGTTCCCGGTATTATGACCTGTTTTATTCAAACTTTTGTCCCCCTGCATGCACCGCCATATAGATATATTTTTTGGAACTGCCAGATGCAGCCAATTCTATTTCCTTTATGTAGTATTAGAAATGATTATATTGTTATAATGGTATTCAACAAAGAAAAAACAATATTTTATCGAAAAACAATGGACATTTGTTTTTAATTAAGTCATAACAGAAGATCAAGAAAGAAAATTTACATGGACACCCCTTCGTGCAGCTTGCTTGCAAGACGCCTACATGGAGAGGCTTTGTCTCGTGCAGCCTCCCTCTGACGAGGCGGGCGGCGCAACGATCCGGGGGGGAGAGCTCCATATGGACTACCTGCCAGTCCTTTGTAGTAACAGAACCAAATATAAAAATGGAGAAGTCCGCTGCAAGGCAGCGGACTTCTCCATTTTCGTCTGTTTGTTGCTCAAAAAATCGCGCCTTAGGTCGCCATGATCCGAATTCTGGACTCCAACCCGGCAAAGGTATTCCCCGCAAATGCACGGGCCGCTTCTGCCTCTACCGTAGGCGGCGTGATAAACTCGGCATAGCCGACCGGGGATCCGGGCAGCGCCTGAATCTCACCAAATACAAGCGATGCCCGCTCCAGCATCTCCCGGACCGTATCTGTCTTCACCCGCACATAATAGGAAAATACGTTTTCAGAAAAGGGCAGCACATAGCCAGCCGGAGCAGCCTCCCATTCCATAGGAAGTTCCCGATCCGCCAGGCCGCTGGCAGCGGCAGCCACATCTGCCACTACAGCCCCTGCCGTAGGCAGGCGGCCTGCTCCCCGGCCATAATACATTACATCCGCCGTTACCGGGCTCACAAATCGGATTCCATTATAAACATCGTCAATATTTGCCAGCGGACTGGTCCCGGGAACAAACACCGGACACACGTACAAGGACGCATGCTCTCCGCTGATACGGGCGCTCCCCAGCAGCTTTACCGTACCGCCCCATCTGGCGGCGGCATCCATGTCTGCCGGTGTGACTTTCGTCATCGTCTCTGTATAAACATCCTTTTCATCTGCCAGCATGTTGGTGGCAATAGCAGTCAGGATCATAATTTTCCGCTGCGCGTCCAGTCCGTCCACATCTGCCGAAGGATCCGCCTCTGCATATCCCAGCGTCTGGGCTTCAGCAAGCGCCGCTTCAAAGGTAGCGCCATCCTTGCGCATGCGGGTAAGAATATAGTTTGTGGTGCCGTTCATAATTCCGTCAATAGCCGTAATCGTATCTCCCGCCAGGCTGGTTCGCATGCCGCGAATCTGGGGGATTCCGCCGCCAACGCTGGCTTCACACAGATACGACACGCCCATTTCCTTGGCCGCCTCCAATATTTCCACCCCCCGCTTGGCAACCAGCTCTTTGTTTGAGGTGACTACACTTTTGCCGCTTTGAATCGCCTGCATCGTAAAGTCAAAGGCCGCTCCCACGCCGCCCATAGTCTCACACACAATAGAAACCTGTGGGTCGTTTGCTATCACGGACATATCGTGTACAACCCTGTCTGCGTAGGGAGAATCGGGAAATTCCAGCCTGTCCAGAATATATTTTACGTGGATCTCGTCATGGACCATCCGCTGCAGGGCCGTCTTATTCTGTTCCAGAACCTCTGTGATCCCGCCGCCTACCACGCCGAATCCAAGAATCGCAATATGGATCATCTGTGTACTCTCTTTCCTTATATTCGCTGTTTGTTTTAGTATACCATACCAGGCCGTGAAAATCAATTCCCATTCTGCGGGACGATTCTGCGGGCTTCTATGTAGTACCGCTTGCTTTTCGCCTCTCCCATAGAGAAGGTTTTTCTGGGCAGCGGGCCATTGGCAGTCACATAGGGGAACAGACTTTCCTTGTCCACACCGGTGCAGAGAAAGCCCAGACATCCGTCCCCGGCAGAAAGCGTCCGCAGGGAATCTTCTCCGTGAATATAGTCGCAGATCACGCCGGGGTGCGTCTTTATATATTCGTCAATAAAATTTTGCAGACAGCCTACATCCAACGCGTGTCCGCCGGGCAGCGAAAGGCGCCGCTCTCCCCGGGCCCACACTGCCGCTACACTGCCCTCACCCGTGGCGACTGCATCCAAAGCCGCCAGCACATCTGCAGGATCGCAGTTTTTCAGCAGACGATAGATCGGTTCAAATTCCAGTGCCGGATCGTGCAGATTGACGATCTCCACCAGCGCGTACCGTGCCGGATGCCCCTTTGCAGCATCCTCACCCAGAGTGGACTTGATTTCTTTATAATATGCAGCTGCGCTGGCTAGAGAATGGTTTCCATCGCCCACCGCATAGACTACACCGTTTTGCCGCTGGGATTCATAATCGGCAAGAGCAGAAAGCAGCTGCGCCTGCATGTCTCCCCTTATCAGGTATCCCGCAGCAAAGCCGCCGCCCAGCATCAGAGGAAAATGATACAAGGGCTCCATCTGATCCTTTTTCTCTTCCAGGGGCGCAATCACAAAATTTTCCGGATCGTCCATCAGCAGCATCACGTGGGGCAGCTCTACCGTGGCCTTCCGGCGCACCTCCACCCGAGGAGGAATCCGTTCCACCACCGTTTCTTCTGTGGGGCGAATCGCCGAGCAGGAGGCAGCAGTATAATCATATACCTCCAGGTCTATTTTCCCAACGATTCCCCGGCGTACATTCCCATCCGGAAGCGTGCGTTCCAAATACACCATACGATCTGCAAAAAGACGCAGCTTGCTGCAGACAGTCTGCATATTTTTACGAATCGCTGCATTGCGCTCCTTTTCCAAGGCAGTGCCAAGATACACCTCCGGAAGAATCAGCCCAAGGGCAGACAGGGAGCTGCCTACCGTCTCTTCCACAGATCTCCAGTATTCCGGCTCACTGGTAAACTGATCGCAGGCGATCACAGCCCAGCGGGCCCAGTCCGCACTGCCCGATGTGTAAGGCGGCAGTAAAATATCCGCCGGTGTAACAATGGTATTCTGCATACTTTGGATTCCTTCCCCAATTTATACTTTACAATATTATACAAAAACTCTCCCCTGTTGTCAATCTTCCGGGCAGCATCAAAAAGGCCTTCGGAAATTCGAAGGCCTTTTGATTATTCGTTATAAAATCCCTTTCCTGTATAGGGGCATGTATTGACGACTTCCGTATCCATATGCGGCTTTGCCCACCTAACAGCGTTTGTAATGATTCGCTGACAATGTGGGTTGTAAAAAGAACGGCAGACTTCATGGCCGGGCTGGAAGTAAAACACCCTGCCCATTCCCCGGTAAAAGGTGCAGCCGCTTCGGAAAATATTGCCGTGTTCGTACCAGCTGCCAAACACCAACTCGTCCGGCTGGGGAATAAAGAAGGGCTCGCTGTAAAGCTCCTCGCTTTCCAGCTCAAAGGACTCCGGCACCCCCTGGGCAATGGGATGGGAAGGAGACAGATTCCAAACCACTTCTTTTTGATTGTCTCCCCACTTCAGATTTCCCGTACACCCTACAATAGCACGGAAGGGCTTAGAATGATGCGCTGAATGCAGGCCGATAAAACCCATACCGCCGCAATACACCCGATCGCGGATCTTTTCAACAAGGGTGTCCTCTACTTCCTGGTGATACATATGCCCCCACCAGATCAGCACGTCTGTTTGATTTAGAACCTCGTCCGGCAGTCCCTGGTCCGGATCGTCCAGCACTGCTGTGGTCACTTCCATATCCGCATTTACCGCAAGAAATTCCCGGATCGTTTCCTGAATTCCATTAGGATAAAATTCCTTTGCTTCCCCGTCACGCTCATGACGGTACTCGTTCCACACCGTCACTCGAATTTTACTTTCCATTCACATGTCCTCCCATGCAGTTTTGTATCACAGACAAGCACACAGCCGCTGCAATCGGCCGGCAAAACCTGCTTTGCAGTCATTATTACACAAAGACAGCGGGAAGTCAATTACATTTACTATATTTTTACAGAAAATTTCTTGTACATAGAATACAGATGAAGTACAATAAAAAAAGGAAAGGAGTTGATATAATATGATGGGTCCGCCAATGAGGGGCAGAGAAGACGCGCTGCAAAAGCTGCGGGAACCAAAGCCAAAAAACATCCGTGAGGTACCGGGATATTTAAAGCGTATCATCGGCAAGTTTTTCCGGCGCCTGTTTTACATATTCCGGTTGGTATGGGAGGCAAAGCCCTGGATCTTGCCGGTGATGTTGCTGTACTGTCTGATCAGCGGGGTTTTGCCCGTAGTGGGTTCCTTTATCAATGCTGGAATTTTGAACGATCTTGCAACGGCGTATACCTCCGCCCTCTCCGGGATCCCCATTCCGCTGCGGGGCATCATGGGACTCCTGATTCTGAAATTTGTATATTTATTTGCCAGCACCCTGATTGCAAATGTCTACAACATGATCATCCGGATTTCCGGGGAATTGGTTTCCAACCACATAAAAATTAAAATCATTGAAAAAGCAAGGGATGTAGATCTGGCCAGTTTCGATATGCCGGAGTTTTACGAAAAAATGGAAAATGCCAGCAGAGAGGCAGGCAACCGTCCTGTGACGATCCTGCAGTCCACCTTCAATATTCTCTCCGTCTGTATCAGCGTAGTTTCCTATGTTGTCATTCTGGCCGCCATCAGTCCATGGGCGCCGGCTATTATCGTAGCGCTGTCTATTCCTACAGCGGTAATCAGTTTTATTTACCGGAAGAAAAACTTCCAGTATATGCGTCACCGCTCCAAAGACCGGCGTCAAATGAATTATTACAACAACTTAATGGTAGATAAGGACGTGGCGGGAGAGGTACGGATCTTCCATCTCTCCGATGTGTTCATTAACAGCTATAAGCAGACCTTTCAGCGCTATTTTTCCGGCGTAAAAAAGCTGATCGTGCAGGAGGGAATCTGGAGCAGTGCTATGACCTTTGTTACCGCCGCGGTAAACTGCAGCCTGTTTTTGTATATCGCAAACCTGGTGCGTCTGGGGGCCGCGCAAATCGGCGACTATTCCCTGTATACCGGTGCGCTGGAATCGATTTCCTCCGGCGTGTCCTCCCTGATCGCAACGACAGCCACCATATACGAAGGAACCCTGTTTATCGATAATATGATTGCCTTCATGGATGAGCAGCCAAAGATCCTGCCCATTCTTCCCCAGCCTCTCCATGTGACACGGCACACCGGGCACACCATAGAATTTCGCCATGTGAGCTTTGCCTATCCGGGCACCACGCGGCAGGTAATCCACGATGTAAGCTTTATAATCGATCCAGGAGAAACCCTGGTTCTGGTGGGACTGAACGGCGCAGGGAAAACCACGCTGATCAAGCTGCTCACCCGATTATATGATCCCACGGAAGGCACGATTTTGCTGGATGGGAAGGACATACGCAGCTACGATGTGGGTGAGCTGTACGACATGTTCGGCATCATTTTCCAGGATTTCGGAAAATACGCTTTGACCGCAGGAGAAAACATCCAGTTTGGTCAAATTAGTAAGGGCTATATTCCACAGGATATTACCGCTGCGGCAGATGCGGCAGGTGCAGATCAATTTATTAATAAGCTGAAAAATGGAATGGATACCCCGCTTACCCGATATTTTGAGCCGGATGGCACGGAGCTGTCTATCGGCCAGTGGCAGAAGCTGTCTGTGGCCCGGGCATTTTACAGCGATTCGGATGTGCTGATCCTGGATGAGCCTACGGCAAGCCTAGATCCCCTGGCAGAACAGGAAATCTTCAATCAGTTTGAAAGGCTGCGCCGGGACAAGACGACAATTTTTGTATCCCATCGGCTTTCCAGCGCCACCATTGCTTCCAAAATTTTGGTGTTGGAGCAAGGCAAAATCGTGGAAAGCGGTAACCACGCCCAGCTGATGGAGCAACGGGGAAAATATTGGAAGCTGTTCTCCACCCAGGCGAAGCGGTATACGGGAGTAAAGCAGGACGAGAATCCGCCATCTGCTCCGCCGCCAAATTAGGGGGAGAAACATTTATTTCCATTCTGTATACGATCCTTGCGATTACAAAAAAGGAGGTACGCAGAAATGGGACTTAGCATAAGATGGAAACATTGGATATCCACAAAGCTTCCCAACACATGTTCGGATTGTATTGAATTGCACGGAAATATCTATTCGACCGCTGCTTATGAACTTTTAAATGAAAGGCCGCCTTTGCATCCGAATTGCCACTGCCATTTTGAGCCGTTAGAAACAACGGCTCCAGGAACAATATCCAGAAGGGGGTACGGAAGGTCCCGATTGGTATTGTATTTTTTACACCGTCTGCCAGAGTACTATATTACGAAAGATGCAGCAATGGCTTTGGGATGGAAAAGAGGAAAAGGCAATTTGGCGCTTGTCGCTCCCGGTAAAATGATTGGCGGTGATGTATACAAAAATAGAAACGAGCACTTACCAATGAGCGATGATCGAATCTGGTATGAATGCGATGTAGATTATTTGTACGGTTTCAGAAACACAAAACGTATTCTATATTCCAACGACGGCCTTATTTTTTACACAGACGACCATTACGAAACATTTACAGAAATAATTTTAGAAGGGTTTTTATTAAATGTACAAACATAAAGATTTATACATACTGGATTTTTCTAAATACAAAACAGCGGCGGACATGCACGAAGATTTCAAGCAGGTTTTTGACTTCCCAGATTATTATGGCAATAACTGGGACGCATTTTGGGATTGTATTTCCGGCTTTGCAAATGTAAAAACAAATATTGAAATTCGCGGCTTTAAAACCTTTGAAAAGCTCCGTCCCAAAGATGCCAAAATTTTTAGGGAATGCATGAATGATCTTAAGAATTTTGCAAACGGCAGATATTCGCACCTAATAACGATCCGCTTTGTTCATAAAAAGGACGGGACACACTTTTACAAAAGTGTGTCCCGTCCTTTTTATGAAATTATTTGGTTAAATAAACATATCCATTCACAGGCACGGACAGCTTTATGAGAGAGGACAGGTCCGCTTCTGCCCTGTAGGTCTCATTGCCCATGCAATCTGTAATTCTAATAAAGTATTCACCGCCAAAATCGCTGTCAACAACAAGATTCTCACAGCTCTCAGCGTTTACAATTACAACTTCGTTGTAATCACCGTCTATCTTAGCAATTCCACCTGCGTACACTGCGCAAACAGAAGTCCCGTCAAGCGCGGCCGAAACAAAATTGTAATTGGAGGTATACCCCACATACTTCATTTTACCATCCATAATTACATGACGGTATTTGTTCCAGAAGCGGAGGTAGTTGGCAAGCATTTTCTTTTGCTCATCCGTTATAACTTTGCAGCTTACGGAAATTTGCGGCACGGAGAAAAGCACGTTGGTAAGCTGATATGCAGCCTCCTCGGCAGGCGCCTTTTCATCCCACATGATCATGTCTGCGTGAACCGAGGTGTTGCCGCTTGTTTGACGGAGAGAAAGAATGTTCAGTCTGTTGGTAAGACTGTCCGCAGGACAGTCGCCGGAACGAAAAATATTGCCGAAGGTTCTCATAAGCGGCCCAATATAGCTTTGTCGGAATTCAATGAGAATTTGTGAATTGATGCTTCGCAATGCTTGCATAATATCCTTCATAAGTACGTCTACCGCATCGAACACGGAAACGAAATCCATGCCATCTTTCACCTCGTCCACCTGACCGAAGCTATCAATAAAATCCAGTTTCAGGCCATCAAGGCCCCAGCTTTCCACCGCGTTTTTGAAAACAGAAATAAGGTGGCTTCTTACCTGCGGATAACGAGGATCCACAACATAGGCGCCGCCCGCTGTTCCCACATCAAGAAGCTTATCCTTGAATTTGTCAAAAGCCTTGCTATCTACCCCTACAAAGGGAACAGAAAACCAAAGCATTATTTTCATACCTGTGCTGTGAACAGCATCGGTAAACGCCTTGATATCGGCAATCTTGTCCACAGACACCTCCCAATCTCCACAGTTTCTGTAACCGCTGTTTGAAAAGGGAATTTGCCAGCCGTCGTCAATTATGATGCCCTCACAGCCCAGCTTCTTAAAATATCTGCACTCTTCAAGAAGTTTTTCCGTGTCAATATCCTGATGATAGCTGTACCAGGATGAGTACATGGGCCTTTTGGCAGCATCAGGCACAAAGCAAGGCGCATAGCCAGGCAAGGCTTCCCACCAATTTACCACATCGGAAACCGCCTCATAAAAGGGGATACATCTGCGGTCAATTCTCACTTGAGTAGTATAATCCAAGACGCAGCAGCCAACCTTGATTGTCACCTTACAGGCAAGCTTAGCAGTTTTCTCTACAACGCCGATATTGAACTTTAGTTTATTTTTTGCATCGGAACTTGAAATGGTAAGCCGATTTTCATCTCCGTATCCAACCAGGGAAACAACGGGAGCACAGGACATCTCGCAGGAATCAGGTCCCCGGTCATCCCAAGTGGGAGGAAGGGTTTTGTCCTTGAATCGCATGGGCGCCCAGATCGCATTGGATCCAATGCAGTCCTCCTCCCATTCAAGTGTGAGATGCAGCTTTTGGGGATCCCGCACCGCCTTTGCGGTAAGAGTAATATACGTTATTTCCCTGTCGCGTTCTACCGAATATGCGGCGATAAAATCTTCATTGCAAGTTAATTGAAACATAATGCTCTTACCTCCGGCCGGTAATTTTTTCATCAGTACGCATCAGCCACATTCATGTTACCATAAATACGAAAAGCAAGCAAGCCAAATTTGTAATGATTGGGCTTAAGAAAAAAGCTGCACAGCGTATGTACAGCTTTTTCCGAATTTATACCTTTACTGAATGTCCGGCAGGCTTGCAGCTGCAACAGACTGGCCAACCCGACGGCTTTTCTCGTCCGGGATATGCAGCTCCAGCTTTTCTGCCAGTTCGGGAAATTCCTTGGAAAGTACCTCATTGGCACGGGCAAGCAGAAGGGCGCCGCCCTCTCCGCTGGTGACACGTCCCATGATCAGTACATGCTTGATGTCATAGAACATGGCATAGTACGCGATAGCGTATCCGAAATATACACCAATCGTGTCATAAATCTTAGCGGCGCGCTCATCGCCCTGGGCCATGAGTTCCTGTACCACCTTCAGCTTTTCAGCGGGAGATGCACTCTCGTCCAGTTCAATACCCGCGGCAGGCGCCAGCTTGATCACGCCGTCCTGGGAGAAGTATTTCACGCCGCAGCCGTAGTCGCCCGACCATTCGTCCACCATGGCGTCTTTGTTGAAGTCCACC
>CANQWE010000026.1 GCA_947627475.1 uncultured Clostridia bacterium | reverse complement strand
AAGGGCAAAACAACGTAAGTCTGGTGGGAGAGGCTATCATTCTTACAGACATATCCACACGGCACGCTTTGTGGCAGGACTGGTTTATGCAGCATTTTCCAGGAGGGAAAGACGATCCTACCTATTGTATCATCCAATTTACCTCAATCCGGGCCTCCCTGTGGATTCATGGAAAAAGTGCAGTATTGCAGATTGCAGACATCTGTAAAGCCCATTCCTGCTGTGGATTGCTATGCGATACCTGCACCTTTAAAGAGTCCTGCAATTGCGGCTGTTTGGAAACAAAGGGGCATCCCTTTTACGGCACATGTCCGGTGGCTGCGTGCTGTATCGAAAAAGGCTTTGAACACTGCGGTATGTGTCCGGACATGCCCTGTGCACAGCTGCATGCTTATTCCTGTCTGGACAAGGAGCACGGGGATATTCCGCCCGGCGCCAGGTTAGAACTGCTACGGCACTGGAAAAAGTATACAAAATAATAGTATAAAGAAAAATAGCCCTATGGGCCATTTTTCTTTTATAAATCAAACTCCATGATATGCCGTTGTTCCCGCATCTCCTCATGCAGGTAAAATCCGTGAGCGCTCTCGTTAAAGGCCCACACGTTCAGTTCCAAGCGAGCACATCCCCGCTCTCGGCCATATTCCTTCACAAAATCCAGCAGCAGCTTGCCGTATCCCTCCTTTTGTGCATCGGGGCTGACCGACATATCCTCCACCCATATGGTGCGGGCATCCCGCAGGATTTTATGATTCTTCATCTCCTTTACCTGACATAGAATCATGCCCTGTACAGCGCCAGCGGCGTCCGCACATACGAAAATGTCCACATCTTCCCTTTGTATATGCTCTAGCAGTGCCTCTCTTGTATAGGCAGCCCGTCCGCTGCAAAACAGCTCCGGCCGTCCGCTGCTGTGGCAATCGGCCACATACAGCAGTAAATTTAGCAGTGCATCTATATCGGCAGGCACTGCTCTGCGCACTTGCTTTTCCATAGCAGTATTCCCCTTTAAAAAACAAGTCCGAAAAGGCGCAGCCTTTCCGGACTTTTCCTATTCCCTTACCGGGCCACTTCTTCCATGATAAACGCTTCCAGGATATCTCCTTCTTTGATATCGTTGAATTTCTCCAAACCGATACCACATTCATATCCTTGCTGCACTTCTTTTGCATCGTCCTTGAATCGGCGCAAAGAAGAAATCTTGTCTTCCGCCACAACGATCCCGTCTCGTACAACACGGATCTGGGCATTCCGGGCGATCATACCGTCCTGGACATAGGATCCGGCGATGATACCCACATTGGGAACCCGAATAGTCTGCCGCACCTGGGCCTGGCCAATCACCTTCTCCACAAACTCAGGCGCCAGCATACCCTTGGTAGCAGCGGTAATTTCTTCGATACACTCGTAAATAATCCGGTATGTGCGGATGTCTACTTTTTGTCGCTGGGCAGAATCGATGGCTCCCTTATCAGGACGAACATTGAATCCCACGATAATCGCGTTGGACGCGGCGGCAAGCATCACGTCACTTTCTGTAATACCGCCTACAGCAGAGTGGATTACCCGCACCCGCACCTCTTCGTTGGATATCTTCTCCAGAGACTGCTTCACCGCTTCTGCAGAACCGCCTACGTCTGCTTTGACAATGATATTCAATTCCTGTACGCCCTCTTTGATCTGGGCAAACAGATCGTCCAGATTCACCTTGGCGTTGACGCGGAATTCCTCTTCCTTTGCCTTTGTACGCCGCTGATCAGCCAAGGTTCTGGCCATACGCTCATCTTCCACCGCATTAAACTCGTCTCCGGCAAGCGGTACTTCTGCAAGTCCGATGATCTCCACAGGAACGGAGGGACCCGCTTCCTTTAAAGTCTGCCCCTTATCGTTGGTCATAGCGCGCACGCGGCCCACGGAAGTACCGGCGATAACAATATCCCCCGCGTGCAAGGTGCCGTTTTGTACCAAAACGGTGGCCACAGGGCCGCGGCCCTTATCCAGCTGGGCTTCGATCACGATACCCTTTGCGCGGCGTGCAGGATTTGCCTTATACTCTTTTACCTCTGCAATCAACAGGATATTCTCCAAAAGATCCTGGATGCCTTCTCCCGTCAACGCAGAAACCGGCACACAGATAACATCGCCGCCCCATTCCTCAGGAACCAGGTTATAGTTGGTGAGGGCGGATTTTACCGCATCCGGGTTGGCAGCCGGCTTATCCATTTTGTTGATGGCTACAATAATTTCTACCCCAGCTGCCTGGGCGTGGTTGATTGCTTCTACGGTCTGGGGCATGATGCCGTCATCCGCTGCAACTACCAGAATCGCAATATCCGTAGCCTGGGCGCCGCGGGCACGCATGGCGGTGAACGCTTCATGACCGGGGGTGTCCAGGAAGGTAATCTCTTTTCCGTTTACGCTGACCCTGTATGCACCAATATGCTGGGTAATGCCGCCGGCCTCGCCACGGGTTACACTGGTATGACGGATCGCATCCAGCAGGGAGGTTTTACCGTGATCGACATGCCCCATTACGCAGACGACCGGCGCGCGCTCTACAAGATCGCCGCTGGTGTCTTCTTCCTCGTTAAACAGCTTTTCCTCGATGGTGACAACCACTTCTTTGGTGACCTGCGCGCCAAGTTCCTCTGCAACCAGGAACGCGGTATCAAAATCTATGATTTGGTTTACAGTGACGATACTTCCCATCATCATAAGCCGTTTTACCACTTCCGCAGCAGTGACCTTCAGTCTGGAAGCAAGCTCGCCTACAGAAATTTCATCGGGAACGGTAATTTTCAGCGGCTGCTTTTTCGCCTCCATAGCTGCCTTACGGCGCAGCTTCTCCATAGCGGCACTTTCCTTATTTCTGTTTTTGGAAGAGCGCACATCCCGGGTATTTTGCTTTTTCAGCTTTTGCTTGCCTGCAGCCATTTGATCCCGGCCAGTTTCCGGTGCAAATTTTTCCAGTCTCTCATCATATTTGGATAGGTTTACAGAAACCGTGCGGGTGTCTACCACACGGGTCGTTCCCGTCCGCTTACGCTCGTTTGCAGGTGCAGACTGCTTTGTTTTTTGCTTGGTCATAGTAGTCTGATCCGGCGTAAAATCGCGGCTCTGCCCCTGGGCCGCGGCCTCCTGCCGTTGCTGCTGCAGCGTCTGCTGAATTTTCTGACTTACATTCTGTGCGCCGCGTTTTTGATTGGACTTTTCTGCGGCCAGATTCTGCTGCTGCGCCTTTACTGCCGGTGCCGTCGTCTTTGGCTGGGTATGCTGTGCCTGCTGCTTTTGTGCAGCAGCCGCTTCCTGACGGGCTTTTTTTGCCGCTTCTTCTGCCTGTGCTCTGGCACGTGCGGCTGCGGCAGCCTTCAAAAGGGCAGCGTCCTTTGCTTTTTCTCTTGCCAGGGCTTCTGCCTTTTCTCTTTCTTCTGCTTCTCTGGCAGCCTTTTCCCGAGCAGCCCGCTCTGCCTCCTCGGCAGCACGTTGTGCCGCTTCTTCCTCCGCCTTTCTCTTTTCAGCGGCAAGCTGCGCTGCCTTACTCATTCTGACAGAAGGAATACGGGTTTTACCATGGAGATACCCTTCGATATCCACAATTTGATTCTCTTTGGTAAGCGTGTCCAAAAAGAGGTTGAACTCCTCCGGCTCCAGATTGGTCATAGACTTTTTGCCGGTGATGCCTTCCTCCTCCAACGCTGCAATGAGATCCTTGCTCTTGATATCAAAGTCCTTTGCAAGTTGGTTAATACGGAACATTGGGGCTTGTGCCATATTTTTCTACCTTCTCCCCTATAGGGAATCCTTTCCTGTCAGTGTTTGCTGATTCTATCGTCTGCCGCAGCAAGCAGATTTGATTATTTGAGAGACTGCCGTATTGCTGCGGCAAATTCCTTATCTGTTACGGCCACTGCTGCAACAGGGGCTTCCTTGCCCACTGCCCGGGCCAGCTCTTCCATCGTACAGTCTACCGGTATCGCGTCCACGCCATAAAAACTGCTTTTATCCAGCACCTGCTTTGCTGTTCGGTGGGACACATCTGCGGCAAGGAGAACCAACCTTGCCTGCCGTCTCCGGATAGACGCAAGGACCAAATCTGTACCAAAAACCAGTTTTTTTGCCGCAAAGGCAAATCCAATATATTTCTGCAGCTTCTTTTGCATTACGGCTCCGTGTTCTCTTCCTCAAAAAGACGGATCTCCTGCGCCAAGGCGTCCAGAACCTCTTCCGGAATGCTCAGCTCCAAGTTTTTTTGAAAACGCCCCGCTTTTCTTGCCTTTTGAAAGCAGGCCGTCCGCTTACACACGTAAGCGCCTCTTCCGCTCATTTTCCCGGTAAAGTCCAGCGCCACCTCACCGGCCGGACTGCGCACAACACGGATCAAATCTTTTTTTGGAAAAGATTCTCCGCACCCGAGACAGCGTCGCAGGGGGACTTTTCTGGGTTTTGGCCCTTTTTTTCCATTGCTCATATATACCCTCCCGAAAAGGGATGTGGTTATCTTCCCTTAATATCGATTTTATATCCGGTCAGTCTTGCTGCCAGACGTGCGTTCTGTCCTTCCTTCCCGATTGCCAGGGACAGCTGGTCACTGGCCACCGTGACGATGGCGCTGCGTTCTCCGTCCAGTTCCACATCCAGCACCTGGGCAGGAGAAAGTGCCGCCGCAATATATTCCTCCGGGGATTGGGAATACTCAATCACGTCAATTTTCTCTCCCCGCAGTTCATCTACAATTTCGCCGATTCTGCGACCCCGTTCGCCAATACAGGCCCCAACCGGATCCACATCCGCATCTCTGGAGTATACAGCCAGCTTGGACCGGCTGCCGGCCTCTCTGGCGACTCCCTCGATGATCACTACACCGTCCTGAATCTCCGGTATCTCCATTTCAAACAGCCGTTTTACCAAATTGGGGTGGGTTCTGGAAAGGGTGACCATAGGGCCGGACTGGCTGTCCCGACGCACTTCGGTAACGAACACTTTGATCCGGTCTCCCACTGCAAAGCTCTCTCCCGGAATCTGCTCACTCTGGATCAGCACTGCTTCGCTGGTGCCGGTATCGATCACAATATCCCCGCTGGCATCCGCCGCCTTTGTAACTACGGCACTGATCACTTCTTCGCGTTTTTTCTCGTATTCTTTCAGCATACTGCTGCGTTCTGCTTCCCGAATGCCCTGTATAATCACCTGTTTTGCAGTCTGGGCGCTGAGCCGGCCAAAATTTTTTGTCTTAACTTCTTTTTCTACGACGCCCCCAAGGGTATACCGTCTGCTGATACTCTTTGCTTCCTCCAAGGAAATCTGTGTTGCAGGATCCTCTACCGCCTCTACAATATCCTTACACTCGTACACACGTACGTCTTTTTTCTCCGGATCGATGGTCACACGCACATTCCCGGTGCCATATTCTTTTTTAAAGGCACTGATCAGCGCTGCTTCCACTTTTTCGATCATATATTCCTTCGGGATTCCTTTTGTTTTTTCCAAAAGATCCAGAGCGGTGAAGAATTCTGCATTCATGTTCGGTTTCCAAGCCTTTCTCTTAGTTAATATATGAAACTTTCTCTATTTTACCACGCAAAAACAGTAGTAACCTTCGCCCACTGCTGATTTTCCAGTGTGACCTTATCTTCGCCCACTGCAATGGTAATGGTGTTTTCGTCTGCGCCGGCCAGGGTGCCTATCATTTTCTTCTGGCCGTTCAGGGGGGCATACAGACGGACTTCCACCTGCTCGCCCAGGCACCTTTGAAAATGCTCCGGTCTGGACAGAGTCCGTTCTACTCCGGGAGAGGATACCTCCAGCCGATAGGAATTTTCGATTGGGTCCGCTTCGTCCAGCATGGGATCGATGGCGCGGTGCAGCCGTTCACAGTCTTCGATGCCGATTCCCGCGTCCTGGTCAATGGTAATGCGCAGAACCATTTCCGCCCCTTCCTTGACATATTCCACATCCCACAATATATATCCCATTTCATCGGCTACAGGCTGAATCAAATCCCGCACGATGCCGGCAATATTTTTCTTTTGTCTTTCCATCTTGCCCTGTCCTGTCATTTAAAATTGTGTCTTTACAAAACAGAGAGTGGGTCAACCCCACTCTCCATTCTCATCATTCTATCATAACTGTACAGTAGTATAGCACATGCGTTCCCAAATTGCAAGGGCTTTGCCATATTTTTTTTGAAAAACGGGAAAAATTCACAAGGGAACCACGGCCCCAGGGTCTAACCGGACAGTTTTACCATTTGCGTACACCCACAAAGGCATGCAGGACATATTCTGCGCAAAGGTTCGGTCAATACCATATATAATTTCATCAAAGGCTTTTTTGTATTCAAATAATTGTAAGTTTGTAGGATACCATATATCCTCTCTGCCAGAAAGATACTGAAACAGCGCTTCCGTTTTTTTATAGTCTTCCGTTCCTTTTCTGCGCAGCTCGTAGCTATGCCCCCATATATAAAACAGCGCTGGTTCCGTATTTTTTTGGAACACCCCCGTAGATATTTTTCTCTCTATGAAAGTCCTTGCCAGCTGCGAAACCTGCTCCTCTAAAAAATGACAGGTTGGCTGGATCATATAGGGATCTGCGGGCATATCAAATGCATAGGTAGACTGGGCATGCCGCGCATACAAAAAACCACATTGCTTGAGAAATGTAACAATATTGGAATTCACGCCCCCCTGAGGATACGCAATGCCGCGCACCGGCACACCGGTAATCCGTTCCAGTTCCGCCCGATCCCGGCAAATTTCCCATAGAGCTGCGGCCGTATCAATTTTGTCTAACTGGGCATGGGTATATCCATGGGCGGCAATTTCCATGCCGCTGCCCTCGAAAATCCGGTACATATCTTTTCTGGTAAACCGCTCCTGGATACTTTTATCGGGGAAGTAGTCTTCGCTTACTTTCTCATAATTTGTGGGATCACAGGTACACAGTCCTGCGTTAATATTAAACGTCCCGCCCAAATGATACTTCTTCAGCATTTCCACCATCCACGCGTCCTCCACAACTCCATCGTCAAAGCTGAATGTGACCGCCTTGGCCCTGCCTTCGGGAAACCGCAGAAACACATGGGAATGCTTCATGTTTTCCAGCTTGCCGGCATCTGTCATTTCTTCCCTGTAATACATTGGCACATCCCCCTCTTTGCAGACTTATTCCTTGATTAGTCCTCGGGTGATTTCTGCAACGTACATTTTATGAAAATCCCCCGCCTTATAATGCTCCATAAGAGCAGGCTCCAGCATATTTTCTTCTTTAATAAAGTCCGCGTACAGCTTGCGGCACTCCAGGATGACAGAAGCTTCTTTAAAAGAGGTATATCCGTCATTTGTAGAAAATGGGGCAAGCCCCGCTTCGCTGATTTTGTCTCTGTCCCTGCCGCTGATTTTGCCGCACAGGGTCAGGGCATCCCGGTATCCGCCTCCAAAGAAGGACAGGGTAAAGCGATCGGTCTTTTCCAGAAACGTATACGTATACCGCTGGGGACGTATAAACACAAAGGCCACCGGCTTGCCCCACAGTACGCCCATGCCGCCCCAGCTTGCGGTCATCGTGTTGTATTTTTCCTTGTCACCGGCCGTCACCAGCATCCAGTCGCTGCCGATCATGGAAAATACGTTGCCCTTCATCTCCTCAGGTTTTGTTATAATGTATCCCATAGTGATATTCCTTTCACAATTGTTTATGTACTCTATATGTATTGTACCCAAGGGGGCCACTTTTTGCAACTGTTTTCTTGATATTTTCAGATGTCTATGCTATACTGTAAGTAAGAAAGGGGGAATTCTGATGACCGGTAAAAACACACAGGGGCAGACGGACTGCCGAACCTGTGTCTACTATGACTATGATGAAGTGTATGACATGGACGTTTGCGATTTGAACCTGGATGAAGATGAAATGGTCCATTTTATGCAGCATCCCTACAGCGCCTGCCCCTATTATAAGTTTTACGATGAATATAAAACGGTTCAAAAGCAAATATAATAGCTTACGCGGGAGCTCCCCTTGTCAGGGGAGCCTTTCGTTTGTACGATGCCGCCAGTGGGGTTTGTTCAACATACGATTGTTTTGCTGTCTCTGCAGATCTGCAGTACCACAATCCCCCTTTCCCCGCTGTGCAGATGTTCCTTTTCATCAATACTCTTCCTGCTCCACGATGATTTTGTAAACCCGTTCTACCAGATTCTCATCCTGCAATATTTTATACAGGGCACGCTTGATCCTGTTTTCCTTAACCGGATTGCCCCGGAACCCATCCTGCTTGGTTTCCAGGACAGCCGCATGCAGCCTTACTGCAAGCTGTGCATCCTCCCCGCAATTGTCATATAGCGCCCGCATTGCTCCGCTTTCTCGTATCACATCCGGGTAACGGGCGTTTTCCTGCGGCTTTACAATATCCTTTGCCAGGGCGGCATATCGTTCCATCAGCGCTTTGTAGGCCACTACGCCTCTGCGGCGGTCTGCAATCAGCTGTTCCAGTACTGTTGACATTTTCTCAAAATAAGCCGGATTGGAAACCATACACTCCATAGCCTTTTTGCGGATATTGTTTTCAATGGTAACAGCAGCGTTGTCCCGGGCGCTTCTATCCAGCTCGTTTTTCAGTTTTTCCTCCCAAGCAGCAATGAAATCCAAAAGATCAAAGTCGCAGGATGAGCCGATCGTCTGGGCTTCCCCAGCCGCTATATAATTGTCTATTAAGTAGCGCATACCCGGCTCGTACATTTTCAGATCGATAAAATCACCGCTGGCTCTTCCGATCTCTCCCCGCAGTGCCAGATAAAATCCAACCCGCTTCTCTATCTTCTGCCGCTCTTTGAAAGAAAATCCGATTTCCGCCAATTTTGGTTTAAGCTGGGCATAGGACCGGGCCAGACGGCCTGCCAGCCGATACAACTGCTCCCGGATTCTTGCATAAGCCGCATCTACCTGGGGATTTACACCCTGCTCACCGCAGAAAAACTGTATATAATCTATTTGCTCCATAGACGGCGCTACGTCGCCGCAAAGGCAGTCCAACGCTTCCAGGGTTTCCAAAAAATGCGCTTTGGCAGCCAGATTTTGATCCTTTAAAAATCCTTCGATATCCTCCGCGTCATAATTGGTAAACGCTCCGCCCGTATACCTGCGCACGGCATCGGTCAAATTGCCGAAAAGGTGCTTATAATCTACGATGTACCCAAAATCCTTGCTCTCGCCATCCAAACGGTTGACCCGGCAGATCGCCTGAAACAAGCCGTGGTCATGCATGGTTTTGTCCAAATATAAGTACGTGCAGGGTGGCGCGTCAAACCCGGTAAGCAGCTTGTCCACTACAATCAGCAGCTGCATGTTGGCAGGCTCCCTTACAAATTTGCGCCGTACCATTGCTTCAAAATCCTCCGGGGAGCGGCCGCCCAGCATTCTGCTGTATATTTGATACTTTTCGACGTTCTCTTTCTTTTCTTTATCGCTGCCGAAATCTGCCAGCAGATCCCCCGGATTTGGTTTATACGATGATACGATTGCACAGTTGCAAAAGCCTTTACTTTGAAAAATCTCATAAAGCTTGCACGCGGCATATACAGATCCGGCCACCAGCATTGCGTTGCCGTTTCCATCCATCAGGCGCGGCTTTGTAGCAAAATCCAATATAATATCACTGGCGATTTTTTCCAATCTGGAGCGGGAGGAAAATACCTTTTGCATATTTCCCCAGCGTTTACGCAGCTGTGCCTTTGCCCGGGGAGTGATTCCTTTGGTTTTGGCGTCGAACCACATGTCGATCCGTTTCTGGGATGTAAGATACTGGGGAATGTCCCGCGCCTCATAGCACAAATCCAGGATCACACCGTCCTGTACGCCTTCATTATATTTATATGTGTGAATATACCCGCCAAATATTTGTGGACTGGTCTTCCTGTCTTTTTTTAAAAGCGGTGTTCCCGTAAAGCCGATAAAAACAGCCTCAGGCAAAATCGCTTTCATGGCTTTATGCAGCTTGCCGGATTGTGTCCGGTGACACTCGTCCACAAACACAAAAATATTGCCCTTTGCAGAAAAATCATCCGGCAGCGCTGCATAAAGCTCTGCAATATAGGTGTCATAATCCAGGTCGGGATCCTCTCTGCCCCGTCTGCCAAATTTGTGAATCAGGGAACACAGCAGGCGGTCTTCCCAGCCGTTCAGACGCTGGAGTAACCCGGCGCCGTTTTTCACCCGAACGATGTTTTCATCTACGCCTTTATACGTTAGCTCTATCTGTTCATCCAGCTCTGCCCGGTCGGTGATAATCAGTACCCGGGCCATGGGATCCCTTGCAAGAATCCATTTGGAAAGTAGGATCATTGTAAGGCTTTTGCCGCTGCCCTGGGTATGCCAGATTATACCGCCTGTCCCTTTCTTTGTCAGGCGATTCTGGGCGCGCTTAACAGCGTAATATTGGTTGTATCTGCATACCTTTTTAACGCCCCTGTCAAAAACGATAAAATTGTGGATTAAATCCAGAAAACGGTCTTTATAAAAGAGAGAAAGCAGTCCGAAAAACAGTCTTTCCCGTATATTTCTGCCGGCATCCTGGATACGCAGATCTACCGCGTCCTGCTCGTCGGCAAATGCCTCATATCCATCCGCTTTCCATTCCTGATAATGCTCCTCCGACGTCAGCAAGGTGCCATAACGCAGACCCTCGCTTTCATTCCCTGCCATGCAAAACTGCATCGTGGTAAAAAACGGTTGGATAAAATGTGCATTTTGATTGATAAGATTTTGCCGGATACCGTCAGACACAGAAACGGTACTTCTCTTTAGCTCCAAGACTGCCAACGCAATGCCGTTTACATATACTACCAAATCCGGCCGCTTGGTACACACACCTGCCACCGTGACCTCCTGAGCCACAGCAAACTCGTTTTGGGAAGGATCAGCAAAGTCAATAAAGTATACGGTCCGCTCCGTTTCCCCTGGCTTCTGCCGTATCTTGGCGCCATATTTCAGCAGGGCATAAACTTTTTTATTGGCAGCATATAGCCCCTCGCGCAAATCCCCTGCAACCCGCTCCAAAAGATCGATTGCTTTTTTGGCAATTGCCGGCGTGTAATCGCGCCGTACCAAATTGGCATACAGCCGGTCCCGTATAATATTGCTGTTTTCACATCCCTGCAGGTTTCCTATATATGTATACTGCAGCTGCTTCCTGAAAAAGCTTATCACTCGGTTTTGGGTTTCACGTTCTCTTTCTCCAATATATGCCATGTTATCCCTCCCCATTTCTTTTCACTTTAAAGCTTCATTGTCCGGGGCCTTTCTATTGTGAATCTGCAGAAATACACATCTCCATAAAACGATAGCACAGTTGTGTCAATGCAAACAATTTTCGATTGATTTGATACTGATGGCCCATCTCCTGGACGTCTGCAATATACTGCAAAATTTCCGGGCTGTTTTCCAAGGGCTCATATAGCGCCGTGTCGGCCAGAGACAGTCTGTCATGGATTTCAACCAGCTTGAGCCGTTCCAGATTATCCAAGTATAAGAAAATACCTGAAGCGAAGTCGCATACCCCTTTGCTGATATTGGTATAATTTTTTAAGGCAAGGCGATAGCTCCCATCTTCTCCTAAAACCCGAATATCAATCAGCGGATGCTGGTCCTTTTTCCCCGAAAGAAATTTCAGCAACTTGGCCTCATCTGGTGTAAGCTGCCGGATAATTTCGACAAACGCCGGATGTACATTGCCTTTTGTATCCGCGTGCATGGAGGACACCAGCAAATTGGCATACATCTCCCGCAGTTCCTGGCTGTCATAGCAGTAGCTTAGCTGCTGGATCACCGGCACGGCCACGTAAGGCTCGGGCTCCGTGAGTTTTTCCGGCGGAATTTTCCCAGCCTTTTCTGCCACCGCCTTGGCAGTAAGCTGTATGCTTTCCTCTCCATTGACGATCCACTTTTCCCATTTGCCCAGCCATACACCCACCGTACGGGGAAGCAGACTCAATGTATTTCCAAGGGATTTAGCAGTGGGATGCGCTATATCGTCATATGCCCTGCCAAGTACGCTTTTTGACGAATCGACTGCTGCTTCAATAGCATCTTTTTCTTTCTTCATCTCTATTCTCCACACGCTCCATAGTTTAGTACCCAGTACTATAAGGATGCAAAAAGGGAACCTGCTTTTATATGGAAGTCCACATTTACAGTAACCGGATCCTGCCGGTCAAGAGCTGCTGCAGCATTCCCTGCTGGATCAGCCGATGCTTGGCAAGCTTTCGGGTGAGCGCTTCTATCTCCCGATCCATGTCGGACAGAACGGCGGCAATTGCCTCTTGCTCCTCCCTGCCGGGCACCGGCACCACAAATCCCATCATAATATCCTTGCTGAGATTGGATTGCGTACCGGTCTGTCCCATCTGCTGGAAGATCCTGGTCTTTGAGGACAGCACATAGTATAAAAACTCAATAGAATAATTTTTCAAATCGTATATGCCCAGCACTGCCTGACTGGAGGATACCTGTCCCCTGGCTATGCAGCACTTTCCGATGGAGGCGTACATGGCAAACAGCAAAGTGCCGGCAGGATATATTTTTGCTGGGGAATTTTCAATCCCCTTTTGAGAAAGAAAATTCTGAGTCGTCTCAATATACTTATTTCCAGCAGACATATCGGATATAGACACCCAGGGAATATCTCCCGCGTAATATTCCGCTACGTCTGAAGGAGGTGTACCGCCTGCATACATCGTCCCGATCTCTCCCAGCGCGGCCTTCCCCCACGGATCGCTGTATCCGTTCAGACGCAATCTCCCGCTCAGCAGCTGCTCAACCACTCCCTGCATGATCGCTTTTTTCTTGGCAATCAGGGTTTCCATAGACACGGTCAGCGCCTCTGTATCTTCCAGCACCTTTGCAATGCGCTCCTGCTCACACAGGGGCGGGATGGGGATCGGTGTATCCTGGATCTGAGGCACGGTAAGCTGCGGTACACCAGTAGATTCAAAAACAAAAGGGGCTGTATTTTCCAAATACGCCGCAATATAGCTGGAACAGATGGGTTCCTTCGGTTCGCAAACCAGCAGCCGGACGATTGCAGAAAATTTCTCCTGACGGTATACACAGTGTCCGATATCTCCCCTTCCTGTTATGGTAATAGCGTTTCCGGCATATCTCGGTTTAGAGCAATATCCGTAAATCCCACCGTCTTGAAGCGCATTGGAATAAATGGGATACTTATATAGGGAGGTTTTCCTCTTGGAAAAGTCAGACGGATCCAAATCTCCCGCTGCCGATATAGTATATTTCTCCGACAGAGTGCAAACCTCCCAATCCTTAGGCACGCTGGCAAGGACCGCCTCCTTTGCCATGTTTTTTTTCTCTGTCATTGTCACATAAACCCCATTTTTTCCAGATGCTTTCGCACAACCGCCTCACACTGCTGAACGGTACTCTCCAGCTGAGGAAGGGGCTTCTGGTATCGCCTGGCAAGCTCTACAATCCGATTTGCCATATTCAGAGAAGCGGCGTCATACAACGCCTGGATGCCGTCATAAATAGAAGCATACCATTTTTTCTCCACCAGCAGATGCTTGATTTCCTCTATTGTAAGGGCAGCATACTGCGCTTTCACTGCGGTTTCCAAGGCGTCGCAAAGCATCGTCACCTTCTGCATCTGCGCCTTCCAAATTTTACAAAGCTCCCTATACTTTTGCAGGATACGGCACTCCTGACCATCGGGATCTGTTTTCCTGAGAAATCTGTACTTTGCATTCACCGCTTTGGAGTCTATCTTATTCTTTTCCCGCAAGCAGTCGGCAAGTACGCCGTACTCCCCTGTCTGTTCTGCAACAAGCATGTCCAATCTATCCTGGATTTCATCCAGCTTGTTCTTTTCTGCGCGAATGGCTTTCCGCTCCTGTGCAAAAAATGTTTGTTCCATCAAAGATTTTGGGATCAATTTGCCATCCCAGCCCTTGATTTTTATTTTTTCTTCTCCCTTTTTGGTTTGTGTCATTTCCCTGACTACTTCGACTTCCCGCCCTGCAGCATAACCGTCGTATTTCAGCAGAAACACATCGTCCGCCATGGTATTCTGCCAGTAGGACAGCAGCACCTCGTAAACATCATATTTGTCTATTAAATCAATATCTGTATACTTGGCAATCAGCTTTTCAGACAGCTTTTCTATATAGTGCTTTACATCAATGCTGCCGTCAATGCTGCGCAAATCTGCATCTACTTCCTGCCGCCAAGCGGCAAAGGCGTTACTGATACACCCGGCATATGACAAAAAGGCCGCATCCTGGTAGATTGTATCCCGCACTGCCTTTTCTTCCACATGCAGTCGGTAATACCCGTGACTTTCCACGGAAAACAGGGTTTTCTTCAGATTTGGAAACAATGTCCAATACTGCTTCATAGAATCTACATCCCGGGCAGGGATTCCCCCATGGAGATGGGCGTAAATATCCTGCAAATCCTCCTGTTCTCCGCTGTGGATATACCGGGGGATGTTTAAATTGTATTTGTTGTCTACCATGATCTCATGGTTGGGTACAAACCGGGCATAGCCGGGATCCTCTGTAATCTGCTGATTGAAAGTGGTGACAATTTTGTAAATGTCCCTCTCCCGGAGACGATTGTTATTGCCGTCTTTGATATAATCCCGACTGGCGTCGATCATAAAGATTCCTTCCCGTATATCTGCATCTGATTTATCGATTACAAGAATACAGGCTGGAATAGTAGTACCGTAAAATAGATTTGCCGGCAGACCAATGATCCCCTTGATATACCCTCTTCTGATAATCTCCGCACGAATAGCTGCTTCCGCATTGCCCCGAAACAAAACGCCGTGAGGCAAAATTACTGCGGCTTTTCCGGTAGGCTTCAGGGATTTCAAGATATGGAGCAGCCATGCAAGATCCCCGTTTTTCTCCGGCGGCTCGCCGCCGTAGCCGGTAAAACGGCCATACTCCCGCATACCGTCCTGCCAGTTCTTCAGCGAAAAGGGAGGGTTGGCTACGGCAAAATCAAATTGCTTTAAAACTTTTTCGTCTGTACCCTCCTCAAAATATTGGGGAGCAGAAAAGGTATTGGCTGCCCGAATTTCTCCGGCGGCTTTATTGTGAAGTACCAAATTCATTTTGGCAAGTCCTGCCGTAGTAGTATCCTTTTCCTGTCCGTAAATTGCGATTTCAAAAGGCGCTTCATCTGCCGCACGGATCAGTAGAGATCCAGACCCACAGGCGGGGTCATATACTGTATAGTTTCTGTCCTTCGATATGATCTTATCTATTCCCACCACCTTGGCAAGAACACGGGACACTTCGGCAGGCGTATAAAACTGGCCTTTGCTCTTGCCGCTTTCTGTGGCAAAGTTGCGCATCAAATATTCGTATGCGTCGCCCAGGATATCGTCTCCACCCGCCTTATTATTTTTAAAGTCGAACTCCGGGCGCTGAAAAATAGCAACCAGACCGGTGAGCTTGTCCACCATTTCCTGCCCTTTTCCAAGCTTAGATTCATCATTGAAATGGGCATTGTCGATTACCCCGGACAGCGCATTGGCCTCCGCCAGCTCCTGGATGATCCCGTCGATCCCTTCACCGATATTCTTCTTTCCCTTCAATGCTACGATATCATCAAAACTTCCTCCCACGGGAATGGTAATATCCGCATACTTCACCCCTTTGAATTTATCTGTAACATATTTCATAAACAAAAGGGTCAATATGTAATCTTTATACTGCGAGGCATCCATCCCGCCCCGCAGCTTGTCACAGCTTGCCCATAAGGCAGTATACAGATCCTTCTTTTTGATTGCCATAGTGAAGGCTCCTATTCTCAAAGTCCCAGCACCCTGCTGCACCGGGTACATAAAAAGTTATTCAGTTATATTATACGCGTAAAATGAAATAGAATCAACATTTTTGCTGATTTTTGGCACAAGCAGAAAATTTTCTTATATTTTTTACCGCGTAATAATTTTGAAAATTTATGGGATGAAACAACGGCGCCGTCCCAGCAAAGGCAGAAAGGAAAATGGAAGGAGACTACCCCACCGTCGCTTATATCGACATCATCCCGGTGTTTCACACAGTGAAGCATATACAAGAGAAGGTTTTTCATTTAGGCCCTAAACTGTGTGCGGCATTTTACAAGTGAGCTGCAGAAACAATACAATATAATAAGTGCCACCGGAGCATTTCGCAGGCGAACGCTGGTGGGCATCGTTCGCTGTCGGAGGGAAAAACATAAAGACATTTTTCCTATGAATCGTTTACTGGAACAGAGTAAAAACAAAAAGCACCGCACATAACATGCGATGCCTGTCTGCGGCGGTTGCCGCTGGTGGGCCTTCGGGGATTCGAACCCAGGACCGACCGGTTATGAGCCGGTTGCTCTGACCAACTGAGCTAAAGGCCCGTATAGCTTTGTTTATCATAGCATAATTCCCTCTATTTGTCAAGATTTTTTCCTGTGAATTTATGCCCTCCGGCAGATATTTGCCAACTCCCTGTTGACGCATACGCACTTTTCATGTAAAATAAAAAGGACTGGCGTGAGCAAAGAACCTTCTTTTTTCACGGTCGGCACCGCCAGACGGCGGAAAATAGGATTTTTTATTTGCAGGAGGGTCGTCTATGGATCATACGCAAAACAAACCTAATATGCGGCGGCCCGCACCCAGACGAAATACGCAAGTACATAATATCCCCCGGCCCAACCAGCGCGCAGCGCAGTATCAGGCTCGGACAACCCCACCGCCCCGTCAGGCGACAAGACAGATGGTCCGCCAGCCCCATCCCGGCAGCAGATCTCACACTCCAAGAAAAAATCATTTGCCGCAAAAAAACGTGCAAAGATCCGGAGTCAAAATCACTTCTGGGAGGAATATGCCGGCAAAGCAAAAGCAGAAAGCTGCCAGTCGGAATTTTTTTCTGGCAGCCGTATTTGCGGCACTGATTTTGGTAACCATTATCATCAGCGGCGTGCAGTCCTGCGCGGCAGATAAAAAGACAGATGGCGCCGTAACGACAGCGCCGCCCAAGCTTGTTGAACGAGAAGAAAACGCCGATGCGGCCAGCGGCAACGATCCGGCCCTTCCTACCTTGGCTTCGTTTACAGAGAATACAGAGGAGTTGTCTATTGAAAGCGAATATGGGATTCTGATCGATCTGTACGACAATACTGTGGTGGCTTCCAAAAATGGTGACAGCAAAATTTATCCGGCTTCTATGACGAAAATCATGACGTTGATTGTAGCATATGAGCACATAGAAGATTTGAATGCCACGTATACTTTTCCAGCGGAAATTTTTGATCCGCTGTATCAGGCAAACGCATCTGTGGCGGGATTCAAGCCCGGAGAGACAGTACCGTTTAGGGACTTGTTTTACGGTACGGCGCTTCCCTCCGGTGCAGACGCAACCACTGCCCTGGCGCTGTCGGTTGCGGGAAGCGAGACCGCTTTTGCTCAGCTGATGAATGAGACTGCACAGCGGCTTGGACTAAAAAACACCCATTTTGTCAACGCCAGCGGACTGCATGACGACAATCATTACACCACATGCCGGGAAATGGCGCTGATTCTGGAATATGCCATCTCTATTCCGGAACTGCGGCAGGTACTGGGTACGTACAAATATACTACCACCGCAACAGAGCAAAATCCTCAGGGCCTGGAGCTATGCAATACGCTGTATTCCAAAATGGAGGGAAGCGAGGCGGAAGGCATGTATGTGCAGGGAGGAAAAACCGGGTACACATTGGAAGGACGCCACTGTCTGGCCACCTTCGCCGCACCCTGTACAGAAGAGAATGCGCCGTATACCCGGCCAAGGTTTATTTTGGTCACTGCATACGGCATGTCGGAATACAAGCCTATATTCGACGCCATCAACACCTATGGGGCGTACAAGCCGTAAGGATTAAAAGGAGAGGACATTTCGTCTCTCCCCCGAAATTTGCCTTCGGCAAAGCCCCCCTCTGACGAGGGGGGCTTTTTGTGGTTTGCCCGCCAAATCCTGCAGCGTCATCTCTCGCGCCGCAAGCAGCATTTTTATTTTTATTGCCAGTCCCATAAAGATACTTCCTTATTTACTTGAATCATTCTCATCCTCGTCCGGAACATATTTAATCAAATCGCCTACCGAGCAGTCTAATGCTTTGCAAATGCGATCCAATACACTATAATCAATCTTCTTCACCCGGTCATGGTACATTGCATTAATTGTAGTTTTTGATACGCTGGACATTCTGACAAGTTCCGCCATCTTAATTCTTTTGATTCCCAATATGGTAGAAAGTCTGCAATGAATTGCCATAAATATCACCCCTTATGGTTTTTGATATTTAAATCTGTTCCCTTGTATCTTTCAATGTAAAAAGTGAAGTATAGTTACAGTTTAACACTTGGGCAATTCGAACCAGTTCTTTTTCAGAGAAGTTATTATCTCTAAGTTTATTACTGAAGTTGCTTTGCTTATATCCAAGACTTTCTGCCAAGTACTTTATCTTCATATTTCTTTTATTAAAATAATTCTAATTTTCTCTGCTGCGCTCATATTATTTCTTCTTATTTTTATAATTTTATACATGTAAAAATGTATTAATTCAAACATTAATACATTATATTAAAAAATAAGCATAATTATATTATATAGTGAATTTATTTTATTTAAATTAATAAAATCGGGGGTTGTAAACATTTCATGAACACATTTGAAAAATCTGGAAATGTTCTTTTCAGAGTGCAGAGAGATCGCTCTGGTGAAAAACATGCAATCCAATGTAGACTATCGCAAGCTGATGAAAGAATCCGGAAATTTAATGGATAGCATCCTAAATAAGCTGGACAAGGACAGCAAAAGCCTGGTTTTTCAATTGGAGGAAATACAAAATCAAAAGGCCGGCATGGATATTCACAGCGTTTATTATCAAGGGATAGCAGACTGTATCGCCTTGCTGAAATATTGAAAGGTCTACTAAATCCCTACCGCTTTCCCTTCACCTTATCCCAATATGCCGCAGCGGCCTGCTCCGTTTTGTTGTCGCCAAACGTATAATACCGACTGTCCTTCAAATCGTCCGGCAAATATTGCTGCTCCACCCACCGGCCGGGGCAGTCGTGGGGATAGATATATCCTGTAAACTTCGGACTGCGTAAATGACTGGGAACCTCTCTGCCCCGTCCTGCCCGCACATCGGCGGCAGCTGCGTCCAACGCCACATACGCCGTGTTGGACTTTGGCGCGGTAGCAAGCATCACAGCAGCGTTGGCCAGGGGGATTCGGGCTTCCGGCAGGCCCAGCTCCTTGGCGCTCTCCACACAGGCACGGGTGATCACCGCCGCCATGGGATAGGCAGCCCCGATGTCCTCGCTGGCAATCACCATAAGCCGCCTACACGGGGAGATTAAATCCCCTCCCTCCAGCAGCCGCGCCAGGTAAAAGACCGCCGCGTCCGGGTCCGATCCTCGTATGGATTTCTGCAGGGCAGACAAGAGGTCATAATGCACGTCCCCGTCCCGGTCAAAGCTGCCCGCCATGACAGAAGGGGTCATAGACCGAACCAATTCCTCTGTCACCGGCCCCTCCGAAACAGCCGCGGCACATTCCAGCATGGTAAGGGACCGGCGCACATCTCCACCACAGGAAGAAGCCACATAGCGAAGGGCCTCCTCTTCGGCGCCGGTAGGACAAAGCGTCTCGCAAACCCGCTGCAGGTGGGAAAATACATCCTCTGCTGACACAGGTCGAAATTCAAACACAGAGCACCGGGACAAAAGGGCGTCGTAAATATAATAGTACGGATTTTCTGTAGTGGAAGCAATCAGGGTGATCCTGCCGTCCTCAATATATTCCAGCAGAGACTGCTGCTGCTTTTTATTGAAGTATTGGATCTCGTCCAAATATAATAAGATCCCGTTTTGCCCAAGCAGTCCCTCTGTTTCTGCGGCAACCGCCTTTACATCCGATAAAGAAGCGGTGGTGGCGTTCAGCCGGCGCAGCTCCATGCCGGACTTGTGGGCGATAATAGACGCACAAGTAGTTTTCCCTGTACCCGGCGGGCCGAAAAAAATCATACTGCCAAAGCGTCCGCTCTCCGAAAGGCGGCGCAAAATTCCCTTTTCCCCAACCAAATGCTGCTGTCCCGCTACCTGATCGAATTCTGTCGGCCGCAGCCGATCTGCTGCCGGTATCTGCACTCCCATAATATCTCCATTCTTTTATCCAATCAAGTCCCGCACGACTTCCCCTGCCAGCAGCAGCCCCGCTGCCGGCGGCACAAAGGCGCAGCTGCCGGGCACACTCCGCCGCTCCCCTGTAGAAGCGCCTTCCCCTGCACTGGACTTGACAGGCGCCTCTTTGGAATACACAACCTTTACGCCGGTGATTCCACGTTTTCGCAATTCAATCCGCATTACCCTGGCCAGAGGACACACCGAAGTTTGGGAAATATCCGCAACCTGAAAGGCAGACGGATCAATTTTGTTTCCCGTACCCATAGAGGAGATCACCGGCACACCCACCGCTTTTGCCTCCTGAATGATAGACAGCTTGGCGCTGACGGTGTCCACCGCATCCACCACATAATCATACACAGAAAAATCAAATTCCGCCGCCGTATCCGGTAGATAGAAAAGGCGATGACACCGAATCTGAATATCCGGATCGATATCCCGGATCCGCGCCGCCATCACATCTGTTTTGTATTTTCCCACTGTACTGTGGAGGGCGATGATCTGCCGGTTGATGTTGGACAGGCTGACTACATCCGCGTCGATCAGGTCCAGCTGGCCCACGCCGCTACGGGCAAGCGCTTCCGCCACAGCACCGCCCACGCCGCCGATTCCAAACACGGCGACCCTGCATTGGTAAAGCCGTGTGATTTTATCTCCAAATAAAAGGGCTGTTCGTTCGTGCTGCTGTTTCATGATTTGACCATACCTTTTTGCATTTGTGCCGGAAGGCATAAATCTCCTTAGATCATAGCCCGCTGCGTACATGCAGTTCTATTTTCTTCCGATGCTATCCTATTATGCAATATGATACCATGTGCGGGGATTTCTGTCAACGGATTGACGAATTTGCTTTTATAGAGTATACTATCTTCAAACGACACATTTTTCCCCTTTGTATGAAAAAGAAAGGCGGGGCGCATGTTTTACCATTTTGCCTGGTATTTTTTTCTGTTTTCCTTTATCGGTTGGTGCGCAGAGGTTGGATACGCTGCCGTGGTAACAAAAAAATTTGTAAACCGCGGATTCCTGCTGGGTCCATATTGTCCCATCTATGGATTTGGCATAGGGCTGATTTATCTGCTCTCTGTCCCTTTCAGCAAAAATCTGCTGCTCTTGTGGGTGGGGTCTGTTATAGTAACCTCCGGTATCGAACTGATCACTGGATTTGCTATGGACAAGCTGTTCCACAATAAATGGTGGGACTATTCCGATTTCCCGCTAAACATCGGCGGATACATTTGCGTACCCTTTTCTCTTTTGTGGGGCTTTGCCTGCGTAGCTGTAGTCAAGCTGATTTTTCCGTTCACAAATGGGCTGATCGACCTGATTCCACGTACATTAGGTGTGATATTAATTGTCTTTCTCAGCGCATTGTTTATTTCAGATGCTGTGATTTCCGTCCTCACTGCCCTGGGACTGAACAAAAAATTGGAACGGATGGATCGGCTATCCAAGAAATTGGAGGAGCAGTCTCAGAAATTTACTGACAAAATGACCCGCGCCATGCAAAACGCGGCAGAGTTTTGTGAAGAAGTGGGAGAGCGGATTTCCGATGGAAAAAATCGCCTGAAGGAAAAGCTGGACAAAGAGCGGGAAGAAGATAAAAAGGAGCAGCCGCTGCCGCAGGAAAAAGAAAAATATGAAGAAATGGCTGGTACCAACAACATCCTGCAGCGCCGCTTGATTGATGCGTTCCCCCACATGAAGCCCAGAAAATATAAACCGCATTTAGAAGCGATCCGTGAGAAGATCCACCGGCGCGGCAAAAAGAAAAAGGATTGATTTGTATGACCAAAGCGAAAAAAAGTCCCTTTACCATGGGCCGCGTCCTGATCAGCATAGGAACGATTTTACGGATCTTCCAAATTATAGGCACTTACCTGCACTGGGAATTTGCTTCAAAAGCGATCCTTTCCGCCTGTATGCTGTGCTTCTTCGTGGGAGGGCTCTGCGTATTCGCCTATGAACGTCGTGGGTATGCGACTCTGTGGGCGCTGCTTTGCGCCTTATGTTCGCTGATCAGTACTTTTATGCTCAGTATAACGGAGCTGAGCGCTTTTGTAAACTTTTTATCAATTGCTTTGTACTTTTTCACCTTTGCGTCCTTCGGCGGCCTTGTATTTTCCTTGGGAAAGCCCCTGCAAAAAGTCGTTGGCATTCTCATTATACTGCTGGGAAGCGTGCTTATACTGCCGGTGGCCGGCATCGTCCTTTCCAAGGAACTTTTACTTATCCTCTTGATCGGGACCTGGGCCCTCATGGGAATTTCTATTTATTTAGACGCTGTCACAGCAGATAGATGAGGGAAAACTTATTACGAATCACCCCTCCACCCGGCAACTGACGGACACCTTCCCTTAAAAAGGGAAGGCCGTATCTTTAAAAGCTTCCTCATTTGAGGGGGTGACGGTGCAGGTGGCGGGGGAGGCTTTTCACCTAAGCCCTCACATCTAATAAATAATAAAAAAACCGGACTGTAGATGCAGTCCGGTTTTTATTACGAAGGAAATTACTTAATTTCAACTTCTGCGCCAGCCTCGGTGAGCTTCGCTTTGATCTGCTCAGCGTCTTCCTTGCTTGCGCCTTCCTTAACAGTCTTGGGAGCGCCCTCAACCATTTCTTTTGCTTCTTTCAGACCCAGGCCGGTGATCTCACGAACCACTTTGATTACGTCCAGCTTCTTCGCGCCGAAGCTCTTGAGGATAACGTCGAACTCAGTCTTTTCTTCAGCAGCGGCTGCAGGAGCAGCACCGCCGACAGCAGCTACAGCAACAGGTGCTGCAGATACGCCAAATTCCTCTTCGATTGCCTTAACCAGATCAGCCAGCTCCAAAATTGTGAGTGCTTTGATTTCTTCAAGAATAGCAGTTGTCTTTTCGGATGCCATTATTGTATACCTCCAAAATATATTTTAAAATTTCTTTGCCGCAGCGCGGCGTCTTCAGAAAGATCCAACCGGATCATTCAGCAGGGGCTTCTTCAACCGGCGCCTCTTCGGCAGCGGCAGCGGGAACTTCTTCTCCGCTCTTGTCGATCACTGCCTGCAGGGCAACAGCCAAGCCGGACAGAGGTCCTTGCAGGGAACCAAGCATTCTGGCAATCAGAACCTCTCTGGGGGGAATATCCGCCAGCTCTTTCACAGTAGCAAGATCTACCACTGCGCCATCCAAAAATCCGCCACGAAGCTCAAAGCTTTCCACTTTTTCTTCGTATTCCTTCAGGATCTTTGCCGGTGCAACCGGATCGTCATAGCTAATGGCGATGGCGTTCATGCCTTCCAAAAGGCCCTTGATCTCGCCAAGTCCTGCAATATCAGCAGCACGGCCGATCAGGGAATTTTTGATTACAGCATATTCCACACCTGCACTGCGCAGCTTTGCGCGCAGCTTTGTATCATCTTCTACCGTAATACCCTGGTACTTTACAAGTACACCGGCAGCAGCGCGTCCCATCTTTTCAGAAAGCTCCGCTACGGCAGCCTTTTTCTGTTCAAGAATTTTCTCACTGGGCATTTTCCATACCTCCTTTTAAAATTTGTCGCAGGCACAGACGCATCTTTTGCAAAAAGAAAACGTCTTATCCGGCATGCCGAAAAAGACGTAAAAATACGGGCGTATCGCGTCTCCTCGGCAGGAAAGCTTTCACTTTTACCGAAACCTGCTGTCTTTGGTGAACAGATGTAGTATAGCATATCTTTTCCTGCCTGTCAAGGGATTTTAAAAATTTTATATACTGGTATGCAGAGGGGATTGTTATTTATTAAGGTTTCAAGATTGTAGGTGAAGCCCACGTATTTCTCCTCCGTCCGCTTTGCTGACGTCCCCTCATCAGATGGGGGCACCCAGAGCGTGTCGGCAAAACAGACTAAAGGGCTGTTTATTGTCTCTCCCTCCGCCTTGCCTACAGTATGCCATCTCCTTTCGGTTCGCAGGTGGCTCCGTAAGAGACACCGGAGGCAACAGAGACGCTGGGATGTCATCGTAGCAAATAGAAGAAAACCTCCCCCGTCAGTCACCACTGCCAGTGCCTGTATAAAATTCGAAAAAGGAATCTTTCCCTTGCTGCCGGGGAAGGATCATGGTACAATAGAAGCAGATAGAAAGACACGCGGAGGTGGCGTATGGAGGCCTGTAAAATCATGCTGCCGGAATATGTGGCAGAGCTTTTGGACCATTTGGACCGCAAAGGATATACCGGATACCTGGTAGGCGGATGCGTCCGGGATGCGCTGCTGGGGCGTCAGCCAGAGGATTATGATATTGCGGTAGCCGCTGCGCCGGAGCAGCTGATCCATGCCTTTTCGGGATACCGCACAGTAGAAACAGGCGTCCGCTTCGGCACCCTGACGGTGCTTGTACAGGAATATCCGGTAGAAGTCACATCCTTTCGGCGGGAGGGGGCATATACGGACAGCCGCCATCCGGACCGGGTGGAATTTACGGATAGTCTTACTGCGGACTTGGCCCGGCGGGACTTTACCGTCAATGCAATGGCCTATCGGCCGGACACCGGACTGATCGATCCCTTTCATGGGGAGGAGGATCTGCGCCGAGGTGTACTGGCCTGTGTGGGAGACCCCCATACGCGTTTTTCAGAAGACGCGCTGCGCATCCTGCGGGCCATGCGGTTTTGCTCCGTATTGGGCCTTTCCCCGGATCCAAGGCTTATGGCCGCGGCAAACTCTTGCAGCCCGCAGCTTTCGGAAATATCCGTACAGAGAATTTTTTCGGAGCTGGAAAAATTTTTATGCGGCGAACACGCCGGGCAGGTGATGCGGCAGTTTATAAAGCCCCTTTGTACCATAATTCCGCCTCTGGAAAAGGCCGTGGGCTTCGATCAAAAAAATCCCCACCACATTTATACGGTATATGACCATATTGCAGCTACAGTAGAAGCCTGTCCGCCCCAGCGCCTGCTCCGGCTCACAATGCTGCTGCACGACATTGCAAAGCCGTATGTGATGACAGAAGATGCAAACGGTGTACGTCACTTTCGCGGTCATCAGGAGCGCGGGGCACAGATGGCCCGGGAAATTCTCACCCATCTTGGCTGTGACCGGCGGACCATAGAAAAAGTATGCCGTCTGATCCGATGGCATGATCTGCGTCCCGCTCCAGACCGTATATCCATCCATCGGTATCTGCTTCAGGTAGGGTATGAAGACGCGCTGCTGCTGACCCAGGTGCGCCGGGCAGATCTTTCGGCCCAGGCGCCTGCCTACCATGATCAGCTTTCCCAAATCGATGCGGCAGAGAGAATGATCCGCCGGCTGCAGGCGGAAGGCGCGCCGGTAGATGTAGGCGGCCTTGCGGTAAGCGGAGGGGACCTGCTGGCCCTAGGCATCCGGCCTGGCCCGCAGGTAGGAGAGCTGCTCACTGCTCTTTTGAAGGCAGTGGCAGATGGAAAAGTAGAAAATGAAAAAAAAGGATTGCTGAAAAAAACCCTGCAGCTGCAGGAGAAAGCAGAATAAACAAGGAAAAACAGCGGGATGGCAGGAAATTTTATGGGATTTACAGTTGCCCCGACGCGTTTTTTGTTGTATACTATATAAGTTGAAGTAAAAAGCCGTATGATTGAAAGGAACGCTGCATGATTCGAGAAGATCTGAGAAATGTCGCCATTATCGCCCATGTTGACCACGGGAAAACGACGCTGGTGGATCAAATGCTGAAGCAATGTGGGGAATACCACGAAAATCAGGTGGTACAGGAACGGGTCATGGACTCGGGAGACCTGGAACGGGAGCGGGGCATTACCATTCTCGCGAAGAACACCTCTGTTTTATACAAAGGCGTGAAAATCAATATCGTCGACACACCCGGCCACGCGGATTTCGGCGGCGAGGTGGAACGGATTCTGAAAATGGTCAACGGCGTAATCCTTTTGGTGGATGCAGCGGAGGGGCCCATGCCTCAGACGCGTTTTGTATTGGGACGAGCCATGGAGCTGGGACATCGGGTGATCGTTGTCGTAAACAAAATCGACCGTCCCGATTCCCGTGTAGATGAGGTGATCGACGAGGTTCTGGAACTGCTTATGGATTTGGACGCCACCGACGAGCAGCTGGACTCTCCTAT
>CANQWE010000025.1 GCA_947627475.1 uncultured Clostridia bacterium | reverse complement strand
TGCTGTTACGTCTCCCTCCAGCGTTTTTGACAGATAGTAGGTCTCTCCACCACTCTGCAGTCCGATGATGCTTCCCGTGTCGTCATACAGATACAGTGTATGGTAGGTTTTCCCGTTGATGCTCTTCGTCTCTCCCACATACTGCCCGTCTAAGATGTGATACTCCGTGGTCCCATAGCCATTCGTGCTCTTGTAGGTCCGCAGGCTGTCTCCGTTGTAGTTGTACGATCCCTGTGTCACTCCGTCCTTCACGATACTCTGCAGGCTTCTCCCGTGCTTCCACGTCATGCGCATTCCGTCCCGGTACGTCAGCGGGTTCCCGATCGTATCGTAGGTCAGCTCCTGTCCGTTGTACTCTGTCAGCAGATCCGCAAAGCTGTCGTCCTCATACTTGTACGTGATCGTTTCACGCAGTACCTGATCCTGCACTGGAATTCCCGGGCTCGTGTACATATATCTCTTTCTGCTTACGATGTTCCCTCTGCCATCGTACTCATACGTCTCTGTACAGTCTGCTCCATATCCATGGTCTGCTCGGATCATCCGTCCCAGTCCGTCATAAACATAGCTGTTTATTCCGTGCGGCCCTATGCTGCTTACGATATTCCCTACGGCATCGTATGTATAGTAGGTCTCCACTCCCTCCAGGTCCTTGAACCGCTCCACCTGCGTGGTTGTCGTTCCGTTCACACCTGCCTGGTACGTGTACGTCTCCTTATTCGCCAGCTCTCCCACCTGCCGCGTCGTCACCCGTCCCAGTCCGTCGTAGCTGTACTTCAGAAACCCTTCTCCGTTTTTCTCTACATCATACAACACGCCCGGCATCTCATGGACCCTATAGTCCCCGTACCGGTATGTATACTTCGCCGTCTCACACGGCCGGTTTGCCGCTCCGTAGATCTCCACCCGCTGGCTCGCTATCGTTCCTTTTCCATTCGTATACTCTCGCTGCAGTGACGCCCTGTGGTTCTGCGTTCCCGTTTCCGTTGCCCGCACCCCTACGATCCGTCCCGCCAGGTCATACGTATACTGGGTATCGATTCCTACGCTCCACAGTCCGTCCGACACCTTGTACAGATTCCCGTTCGGATCATAGCTGTACCGGATCGGTCCTCCCGTATAGTCGCTGTATTTCTTCTGTACCAACCGGTCCAGCTCGTCATATGCAAAGTCCACACGGATCCCATTGCTGTACGTCTGATCCGTCATGTTGTTCCCCGTATACCCGTACGTTGCCAGCCAGTGCTTCCCGCTCGCTCCACGGGACGTCTGCGCTGCCGTCTTTCGTCCCAGCGCGTCATAGTCAAAGTGATACCTGGCTTCGCCATCGTTCATGCTGATTTCCTTCAGCTGATCCTTTTCATACGTATACTCCGCCTTCGTTCCCCCGGATGTCACCGTCTTTGTCCGGTTTACCTTGTCATAGGTATATGCTTCCGTCTCTCCCTTGGCGTTCTCCACCTGGGACAGCAGCCCCGCTCCGTTATATGTATATTCTGTTGTGTTCCCCAGCCCGTCTGTCGCGCTGCTTACGTGATGCCCGTCTGCTGTATAGGCTGCGCTGGACTCCATCCGCAGGGGCGTCCCGGAGTCTACCAGCACAAAATACCACACTTCATCCTGTGTATGATACTGGGTCCCCCATGAGATAACCGTTCCTGTGGTCAGGGGCTGTGTGGCGCTTCCGGGATCCGTTCCCTCTCCCTCGCACAGCTGCCTCACAAAATCGCTGTATCCACCCGTTATCCGGTATACCCCGTCTCCATCAGCATACATTCCAAACCGATACTGGGCCGGCGTTCCTCCCCATCCCAGGTTTTCTACCCGCATGTCGCTGCTGCTTCCCGCATACAACGCGTAATCTCCGTTCGTCACCGGCCGTACCGTATAAACACTTTCTTCTACGTTAAACAGCCACCACTGCTGGTTCTGATCTCCGACTTCCCAATCCCGCATTTTGGCGGTACCGCCGTCATTGGTCAGGGCACGGCCTGTTTTTCCGCTGATAATATAGCATGCCGCTCCCGTAGTCAGCGGCGCAGTATCTACCTGCGTTATTTCCATTTTGGTACCGCCGCCGGTACTGTTATAGCTTACATCCACACGCTGTCCGGATGATGACAGAGCATACTGCATATTATGGGTGGTTCCGTTATAATTGTAAACGTACCCGCTGCCGCTGGGGCTCAGGCTTCTGGTAAGATACTCGTTTGTGTAGGCAAAGTGAGCGTTGGTTTCAGCAGCGCTCTCGCTGGTTACCACATTGCCGTTTCCATCATAGGTATAGCTCTGGCCGTAGCTTTCTTTATACACAAATGGGCTGCCAAATACTGCGCTGCCGGTATTGTAATTATAGGAGAAGGCATACTGTACGCTGTCATAGGCTCCCGGCGCCAAAGCCTTGCCCGTTACATACTGCCAGCCGGTAACGCCGTGATTGAAAGGTACCGTGACAGTATCCCCTACCTTTGTATCTCCGCTGTAAAATGTAAGATGCAGGGCGAAGGTGGGAGCCCCGGCTTTCGTTGCAAATCCTGTATTGCCTGTTTCCAGGGCCGCGTCCAGAGGAATGGAGTTTGCCCTCGCCCATCCGCCGAAAACAAACACGTCTCCCTCGTTGCCGCCTCCATAGATCCTCTGCCCTACCTGTCTGAGTTCGGTAGGACTGCCGGTAAGGTTCACCTGCCGGCGCACATTGGAAGGAGCTGCCGCTTCCCGATTGCTGTCCGTGACCCCTGCACTGTGGGACCAGCCGCTGCAGTAGTCTGAAAACTGATTATTATACACATAGTTGAAGCTGCCGGCGCCGGTACTGTATTCCAGCTGTATATCATCCAGCCAAGCGCTGCCGTAGGTATCCTCGGCAAAATAAATACCCACATGGGCATAGGTATCCCCCGCCTGCACGGTCAAAGGAACCTGAATTCGAACCCATTCGTCTCCAGTATCATTTATGGAAACGGAGTTCACTCCAGTGCGGTAACCGCTCGCGTTGAAAATATTGGCTCCCAGGTGCACCCCGCTTCCCGGAAGCGCTCCGTTCGTACGCACATAACCGGACAAGGTATAAGTTCCGGCAGACAAATCCCGCACCGTCACATACACAAATCGTCCGCCCTCACACGCAGCCGTCTTAGACATATACATACTGTTGGGACTGCTGTTGCCGGGGCCATATACGTGGGCTTTGCTGAATCCGCCGCCTTCCGGATAAACCGCATACTGGTTTACAGAAGCAGGTGCGAAAAAGCTGCCGTTACCAATTCGGTTTTGGCTGGGCGTGATGGTTTTAGACACGCTCAGCAATTTATTTTCTTCCCCGGTATCGGCGCCTCCCGGTGCGCCGTAAGCATAGCTTTGTCCCATAGAGGACGTGTGGTCTACTACCCCCACCGTCTGCCCTGCATTGTTAAACTGATAGGTAACGGCACGCCCCTCCTGATCTGTTACCGTAGTGGCGTTCCAGGCATATGCAAAGCTGTACGCATAGCTGTAGACACCACCGCCGCCATACTGCAGCGTTGCTGCCCGGTTTCCGCTGGCGGTATAGGTGATCTTCGTACTGCGGCCATATCCGTCCGTTACAGTTTGCAACGCGCCGGTTCCCTTGTTATAGGTGAAATCCACTGCTCCGCCGTTATCGGCACTGCTGCTGTCCGGATAGTAAATCGAGTCCAGCCACGCCCGGTTAGAACCATTGTAAACAAGTGCCAAATTGTTTTGTCCCGGAGGTGTGATGCGCACGGTCGTGCCGGAATAGACAAAGGTAGTAGATCGGGTATCAGAAGATTTGGTGTTTCCTTCTAAAATCTCTGCAATCGTATGATTTCCTGCATCGGACATAGATACATATTGCACCTGATTGTAGTTCCCGTTTCCATCGATGATTCGCTTGAGACGTCCAAACCAGTCAAATTTAATTTCAGTTTTATCCTTGGTAATCATTTTATACCGGTAATCCGATTCGTTGATCACCGTCATTTCCAGGCCAAGACCATCTTCATCTATGTATTTGCCGTCTTTTTCATATAAATAGTGCCGTGTTCCATCGCTGTCCACAAAGCAATAAGGATATTTGACGCCTTGAAACTGGATATCACATGCCTCAATATACATATGATAATTGGTGCGCCAAGGGCCCAGTCCCGATTTGAGACTCTCATTGCTGTTCATACTGTATATCAGGGACAGGCTCACAGGAAGACGCTCTCCCGTGCTGGCACACAGCTCCTGCACCACGACTGGATTGCCGTTGAAATTGTTGACAGCAGCTGTACCGTTTCTGCCTGCCGGCACAGAGGTAAAGGTCCAATAATCCTCCACGCCCTTTGCATCCCGATACTGATAGGCAAACTTCGGACATGCAGCGGCCGTCTGCGTATTGGTGCTGTCGTAAAAGCGCGCGAAACTCTCTGTGCTGCCAAGGCCCGTAGCCCGCAGCGCCACACCATAGTTGGGGGCCAATCCATCCAGCCACTGCTGCGCTGCCTTGGTAATATCTATTTCATACCAGTCAAAGTAATTTTCCCCGGAGTCGTTTACGCGAATAAAGTCCAGCACATCGGTATAATCTGCGTTTCCGTTTGCATCCAGACAGATTACATCGGTGTTATCCATATTAGACGTACCCCAGTCCTTTGTAATGCGATAGGCATTTAATTGCAAAGTATCAGGACAAGAAGCAAAGCCCATGTTATATCCATGTATGTACATGCGTGCCTGCAGCAGACGTACCCCGCTATGCTCTGTAAGAGCAGCGGGCAGAGGCGAATAAAGCATAGACTGCACTTCAGCATTTTTCCTGGTAGAGCTATCATACCGCAGCCCTGCCTTCAAATAGACCTTTTCCCCGCTGGAAGCAAGATTTCCCTGACTGGTTCCAAATACCGCCGTAGTATCCTTTACAGTGTTTACATCACCCGTCTGCAGGGGCGGATCAATGATGACAGGATACGCCCGCTGCTTGTCGGAAAGCCAGGACCGGTCCGGGACAAGCTCGTAGAAATACCATCCACCCTCTGCTTCGACGAGTTCTACTTGGATCTCTCCGGAAGATGCTCCTGCTGCGTCATACATAAACGGCGCTGCTATGTACATCTGCACCGTCCCCTCTGCGTCTATAAAGCGAACGCTTCCGTCCTCCTCTAAAACGGCCTGCAGGGCAGGCGACTGAATGGTAAAAATAAATCGCTCATCCACGGGAAGCTGTTCCAAAATAATCTCTTCTTTGAGCTGTGTACCCTGGATGCTGTAACGCAGATCCATCCCCTCTGCAATATCCCGATAGGTCACGGCGGAAGTATTCTTTTCCACCTGCATACCAAGCTCGGCCAGCTCTGTTCTGGCTTCTTCTATCGTCAGGTTCCCGGGATTTTCTACCTGAGCAGGGCTTTTATGATATGCCGCCTCAAACTGCTCCGTAGGAAGTGCGTCTGCCTCTACAAATTCCCGCAGCTGTTGCACACGCCCTTCCATATCCGGCTTGCTGGCAACCACAGCCTTTTTCCCCTGACCGTTACGCATTACAAACGATATTTCGGAGCCATCAGCAGCTTTCACCTGTATGGGCGCCAGCGCCGACATATGCGTCGGCAGCAAAAAGCGTACCGACGAATGCTGATTTTGATACCAGCTGCGGCCATTTTCGGTGACAAGCTCCAGTGAATTGTCGATCTCCTCCAACTTTCCATCCTGTTCAAAATGAACCTGCTGCGGGTACACCGCCGCAGTATAGGAACCATCACTCATTCGAAATACTTTTGAATACGTTTCCCTCTCTTCTGTAACCTCCGCAACAGGATACGGAAGCGTTTCTGCTTCTTTTTCTTCTTCAAAAATACTGGCGTCAAAGAGATCCGTCCTATACTCTCCCTGAGATGTCTCCGGCGCCTCCATTTCGTTTTTTACAACTTCTGCTGCCCCCGCAAGAGGGATTGTCTGCATCACGATCGCCCCCATCACCAGCAAACCGATCGTTGCTTTCCACAGCTGTCTCATGTTTGATTCTCCTTTTCAATATTTGTTAATACAATTGTAACAAAACATAGATATATAGTCAATATATATTGCCAAATTATTGCTTGTTTTGCCAAAAAAGCAGCGCAATGCGCTGCTTTTTCTTATTCTAACGAAAACGACTCTTTTCGTACGATATCGCTTTCCTCCAATATTTTACCTGTTTGAATTTCATGGATCACAAGAATCTCGTCACCAACATTTTGAACAGTATGCCATTGTCCCACTGCTATTGTAGCGCTGTCTCCCGTATGGAGCAGACGGGACGCTCCATCTAAAACAAACTTGCCGCTTCCCTGCACAATGGTCCAAATTTCTGCTCGGTGCCGATGATACTGATAGCTGATATTCTTTCCAGGCTGAATATACAAATACTTGATCTTGCAGCAGGCGTCCGAATATAAAACCGCAAAAGATCCCCACACTCTTTCTTCTTGTTCCATATACATTACTCCCCTCTGTATCTTTTTTCATCATACATCGGTCCCGCCCATTTGTCAAGACGATCCCCTTATTCCACATGCCTGACAAAATCCAACGAAATCCATCCTTCTCCGCCTTCTATGCGTCCCCATTTAGACGCCCCTATTCCAAAGGCATGAGCCGTGACAGTAAATACTTCCTCTCCCCTTGCAATACGTACCACCGGATACTCTGTACCCGGGCCGCCGCGGATATGCAGCGCCCAGCTGGAAATACACACCGGATACGGCTTCACTTCATCCCAGCACGCTTGTGCAGGGTTTGCATAATACTGCTCTGTCATAGCAGCCGAGAGCGGAAGCCTTTCCTCCATCCATTTTCTGCATTGCTTTCCATTCTTTCTCCTGGGCATTTACCGGAAATGAACGGCAAGAATCTGCGGGGAAAAGGAACTATCTCCTGTAGATACAGCAGTGTACCCCCCTCCCTTGGCCCGCAGGACCCATCCGTCTGGCTGGCAAAGCATACGGCTTTGGGGATCTATCAGTATGCTGGTTAAATCCAATACGTGATATTGTCCCGACGCTCTGCTCTCTGCAAAGCTTTTTTCAGTACCTACCTTATTTTCCCAGGTAGATCCAAAGCTGCAGAATCTGCGGGACAATGTCACGCCAGTAAGCACCGCGCCCGTTCCTCCATATATAGGTACATAAAGCTGTGCCTGCTGCAGTTCCCTGCTTTGCACATCATCCAGGATCGTATAATCCGGCCGGGTATACAGCCACTGATTGCCGTAGGAAAAGGTGGAACCTAAAAACGCGGTACTTCCGTATGCATTGTTCTCACTGGGATGCCGGCTTTCCACAGTGGTGTCCAAAAACAGCTTGGGCTCATACAAGTTCATTTCCAACCAAAGGGTCCTTCTGTCATCGGATGTACTGCATATCCATACAGTGAATTCCTGGTCGTGAACCTTTTGAAAGGCCATTTTTACCCCGCCGCAAAGGTTTCCGGTATCCCCAAACGCGCCGATTCCCGAAAGAACCAATAGTGGACGAAAGGGTTCCTCCATAAGAGCAAAATATTTGGAATTTGCCCGAATATGCCAGAAGGGACGCTCTGTTCGGATACGAATGGTAGCGCCTTCTCCTCCGCAGGAGAGCTTTACCGCCACACCGTTTAAGGTAGGATGTATTTCGATTCCCTCTCCGGTCATGATCTCTCCTGTACGCTGCAGGGGACCTGCGGGAAAATCGCAGTATATTTTGTCTCGTTCTTTTGTAAAAACTATTGTGCTGCCAGACACAGAAATCATGCCGTTGGTTCCACGTAGCATTCCGCTTCCAGTAAAACGCAGAGACGCGGGCGTGCGGTCAGCACTGTGATAAATCGGCGCAGAAAAATAATACGCCGTTTGGGTCCCATCCTGTTCGTTCAGAACGATTCTATACCGGTTTGCATTGGCCCTGTTGATGGTCAGATTTTCTTCCCCGCGCAGGTGGCGCACCACATCTAAAACAGAATTATCCATCCGCTTTCCCCCCTCTGTACTTTTTCGGACGCAATATTTTTCCCGATCCGTTTTTGGGAAGGCTGTCCACAAGCTCTACTACAGCTGGCATCTGATACGGCAGCAGCAAACGCCGGCACATGCGCAGCACTTCGTCCCGATCTTTAAAGGCTCCTACAATCCGCAGTCCGATTTTTTCCCCGGACAAGGGATCGGCAATGCCATAAGCAAGTACTTCGGAAACCCGCCCGTCCATAGCCAACGTCTTTTCGATTTCCTGGGGATAAATATTCATTCCACCTCGAATAATCATGTTATCCCTACGGCCCAAAATTTTTACAAGTCCATCCCGCCGCATAATTGCCATATCTCCTGTACGCATCCAGCCGCCCCGAATAACTGCAGCTGTCGCCCCGGGATCGTCATAGTACCCCAGCATGACGCTGTCCCCCTGTACGCAGAGTTCTCCTGCCTCACCAGGAAAAACCGGTTTTCCCCGGCGGTCTACCACCCGCAGTCGTACAGAATGCAGAGGATAACCCACCCAAGCACCATCAGCTGCAAACTGCTCCGCTGGCAAAAAGGTCACCCGGGGCGACGCTTCCGTCAGCCCATACACATGATAAATCCTTGCTGCAGGAAAAGCACTTTCAATGGTTCGGGCGCGAACTGTGTCCAGGCATTCTCCGCTTACGGCAATGGTTCGTACAGTGCTGGCAGAGACTGACCGCCGTCCAAAACGCGCCAGCGTACACAGCATAGTAGGCGTGCCGCATAAAACAGTGACTTCTTCTTTTTTCAGCTTTTTCAAAATCCCGGCAGGATCCAGACCTGCGCTGTAAAAGCAGATATGGACGCCAAGGCATAGAGAAATCAAAAATTCTCCTGTAAGTACGGCGCAGTGATAAAGCGGTCTTGCGATTAAAATTTTATCTGTGACTCCTATCGCAAAATACCGCCGGATATCCATTAAATTGGTAAGGAGATTTTTTTCACTGAGCATAACCCCCTTGGGAGCACCTGTCGTTCCGGAGGTACACAGGATCGCGGCCGGCTGTTCTCCCGCCGGCTTTCGATAGCAGCCGTTTTCCAACTCCACTACCTGCAGCTCTCCTAAAACATCTGTAATGACATATTCCGGGTAAATGGTATCAAAAATCCTTTCACTGTGTTTTCTGCCGTATCGATAGGACATGGGTATAAAAGGCACGCCGGCAGCGATACAACTGAGGATCGCAAGAGCCGCAAACAGTTCTGAGCGGCACAAAACGGCATAGCAGCTGCCGTCCAAAGCCCCTGCAAAGGCTTTTGCAAAAACGACTGCCTCCTCATAAGTCATACTCACCCCGTCCTCTGTCAGTTTGCTGCAGGGGTGCTGCAGCATTTTTTCTTCAATATATTTCCAAAGCATCATATACCCTCCTTGTCAATTTTTTCTATAAGATACGTAAGAATCTCCGTCTCACGTCGCTGCAGCTCCTGCAGCTGTATCTTTACGGAAAGCAGCAGATTATCCTTTCGCCGCATGCAATACTTACCATATATAGTCCGCAGCAGCCCTGCACTATCCGTCACTTCACTGTATGCGCTGCGCAGCGTGTTTCCAAGTCCAAGGGTGTCCTCCACCGCGGCAATTCGCATATGCATACAGTTCTTATGCTCCCATAGTAGGCGCATGATCCGGTAATCTGTCTTTTCATAGGGAATCTCCCCTGCATACAGCAGATCCAGATACATACATAGGTAGGTGTGGACAACTGTCCCCATCGGCGCTGTCTTTTTTTCTATGGGATCGGTCACAAGACTGGTCCCAAGATATTCTATAAGCCCCGCCTTGATCCCGGGGATATCTAAGCGGATCGAAACATCCCGCGCTTTTACTGCCGTCACCTCTCCCATGATGTAATAATTTTGGATCATAGATTCCATGCCTGCTTCAAACGCACTTTGCGGCGTATGAAACAGGCGCAGCGTCCATTTCTCATCGTATGCCATCATGGCGTATGTACTGTCTTCATCATCATAACCGCAGATCAGCCCGTCATGATCGTAATGCCGCTTGCCGTACCAGCTTTTGCCGGGGATATAATAGTCATCTATGCCGCGAAACGCCACGTAAAAGCCCTTGTCCAACATGCGCTTAATGAGCCGGTGCACGTCCTCACGTACAAACAACAGATTGTAGGAAAAGCGCTCCAAAAAAGCGCTGTCCGGCACTTCTGTCATAGGGACGTTCAAATAAGGGGTGGGACAGCCTCTGAGAAAGACTTTCCCGCACTGCAGCTGAATGCAGTTGTTATAGTACCAGTTTAAATATGTGGGATTAACCGCTGCCGCCACACCGCCGATTACCTGATAATGATAGGTAGAAAACAGAGGAACCTGTGCCGGCAAAAAAACAGCTGTGCTCATATGTGACCTCCATGCAGATACTTCTCAACCAGCTGCACAATGTCATCTACCGTCTGCAGGGCCAGAGGATCCATATCCGATTCATCCAGTTCGATATGAAAGGTGTCCTCCAAAGCTACAAGCAATGTAATCATCCCAAGGCTGTCCAGCCCAAGATCCGCAGCAAGCTCATCGTACACACTGATCTTTTCCACCTGGGTGATCTCCTCCAATAATTCAAATACCCGCTTTTGCAATTCCATGTTTCATCCACCTGTGCCTTTCTATATACTGTAAAATTTCTGTAAAAACATCATCCTCCCTTTCCAGAGAAGAGAGCAGAATCCCCTTATTTTTCCTGGCAATGTTTCGGTACTGCTGCCGCAGCTTATATTGCAGCTCCATATCGATATACCGGTCCCGTTCCTCCGTTCGGCTGCGCACCCGCTTCACTGCAGTCAATACTGGCACGTCAATAAAAAACGCACAGTCCGGTCGGAGCATATAGGAAGCGATTTCAAGTGGCCAGCGATCCCGCAAATATCCTCTGGCACGCAGATTTGCGATCCAGGAATACAAATACCGATCGCTGATCACACAATGCCCTGCCTGCAGAGCCGGCAGAATTTCCCTGTGTATATGCTGAATTCTGTCTCCCGCCGCCATCAGAGACAGACAGCGATAATCATAGGAGGAATGATCGCTCTGGTCCATATAGGTACGAAACACCTCTGATTCCCGCATAAAAGATGTAGGCTGCCGGGTGACCAGCACCGGTTTTCCCTGCACCTGCAAATGATTTGCCAGACGTTGGATCATCGTGGTTTTCCCGCAGCCGTCAAGTCCGCAGAAGGTAATCAGCATGCCTTCTGTTTTATGGGGACGCAGGTGCAGCTTATCTTTGCGCATCTGGACACACCTCCTTTAATAAGGCCAGCCGGTCTTTTTCAAAAAAACGCCGCCGCACGTCTTTTTCTGCATACCGGTATTCCTTCTTTCCCGCCGGATCCAATACCCGATCCAGTACATCCGGATCGGGAGGAGTGATGCGTGCCAAAAATCCTAGCAGTATCGGATCTTTTAGCTGAAAAAGTGCACGCATCGTTTCCAATGCATAATAGCACTGGAGGGTCAGATCATACTTTTTCGTTTCTGTAAGTAGTAGCCCATAATCCTCCAGGGTGTACGCATACAGTAAAAAATACAAATCACAAAACTTATACAGACTCATGTCTCGCCGCATCTGCACCCAGGGATAGGTAGCGGCCTCCTTATAAAGATGGGTGCACAGATGAAGCAAAAAATGCGGCGGGCTGGGGAGACGGCAAGTGCCCCTCATCCGAAAGTCGGACAGAAATGCGGGAAGCGCTGTATCCGCAGTGTTTTTATAGTCCAGGGAAAAGTTTATATCTACTTCCAGATACTGCATATATGGAAAATCCACTTCCAGAAAGTAGGGCACTGTTTCACCGCGCATCATTTTGGTTTGGAGGATTTCCTGTCGGTTTGCAGGCGTAAAGACGCCATTTCGTATGGCCCCCTGCAAAAAGCCCGCGGCGCGCAGCGCATTTCCGATTTGGGTGACCCATTTTCCCTGCGTGAGCACATCCACATCGTTGGCTGTCCGACAGCCTGGCGGGTATTGATCACATAAATAGGCTCCCTTCAGCAGCACATACTCCGCCCCGCTTTTTTCCAAGATTTCAGAGACAAAGCTGCGTCCTCTGGCATAGCTTTTGTTTTTATCTTTCCCTATCTGCCATGCGTCCCGCAGGGCATTGCGAAATTCTCTGGGAGCATATCCTGCCGTCTCTGTCCTATATATCGTTTGATAGGCGACGCCCCCCATTCGGTTGTATAAAAGCTGCCCCAGCACCGCCGGCGTTCCTGCACCCTCCTGCAGAAGATCTTTGATCCGCTCTCTGTCGGGATCCAAAAACTTACAAAGACTCCAAAACAATTCCTGTTCTGCCAGGTTCATAATATCTGTTTCCTTTCTTTTTTCATAGCTACACATGGGTATGAGGATGGGAAAACGTCTGCAGGAGATTTTCCAGTGCACGAACCTCCGCCTCCTGCAGTACGCATTGCTTTTTTTCAGCGGCCATCCGAATCACCTTTTCTATCGCCTGTGTCTGCAGAGAGCTCATGTACTGCTGGTCGATCCTGTGTCCCGGCATAACGTATACGCCGCCGCCATATCGTCCCTGCTGGGTATATACAGGCTCGCTAAGGCTCAGCGTTTCAATGTCCCGTCGGATTGTGCGCTCCGAGACGCCGAACTCTGCCGCCAGATTGGCGGTGGTATCATGTCCGCGTCTGCACAATGCACGCATAATCATACGGCGTCGTTCGGCTGTCCCCATCCTCACACCTCCTTTCTTTTCTAAAGTCTACTGGGTAAACCGGGCAGGGGTTGTCCGGTTTAAAATAAGGCAAGAAAAAAAGCCTGACAAACAGACAAAATCACAAATTTGTGACTTCATCCATTTATCAGGCTCCTCTTGATTATTTAACAAGTTCAGCACTCTTGGACCCGCAGGTCTCGATAAATGTACTGCGACTAACAGGCGCAGCAATATTTTACTACATTTCTCCTTGCGGCTTTTTTGCTTCGCAAGCAATTACATGAACACCCAAATTTTCCACTGTGACACATAAATATGTCTTACATTTCGGACAACTTAAATTTAAATCCGAATTGGGTGCCGCTTGCACCAGCACCCGGCCGCAAACAGGACAGGATGCTTTATATTTCAAAATATATCTCTCTTTCGCTGTTGCTATGCGGGAAGGTGTGTCCTTCTCACATTTTTTAAAATCTTCACAGCGACGCCTTGTATCAGTACGTTTTTCAGTATAATGTCCCGGTACTTGGGATTTTCAGGATGGAGACGGATACATTTATGCTGTCGGTCCCAATAAAGCGTTTTAAGTGTTGCCTCATCTTCCATAAGGGCAACAACAATATCTCCGTCTCTTGCTGTATTTTGCTGCCGAATCAGTACAAGATCGCCGTCGTCAATATCTGCCCCAGTCATAGAATCCCCATTCGCGCGAAGCAGGTAAAAGGACCCTTCTCCCAAAAGCTGCCGGGGAAGTTCTATATAGGACTCGATATTATCATCTGCATATTTGGGAAGTCCGCAGGAAACATCACCGAGTACTGCTACCATACAGGATACATGCTGAATCTTATCCGCAAGCTCGGTACGCACCCCCTGGGCGCCGTCATAGGAAAGCATTCCATTTTCACGCATCGTATGGATATATCGGTATGCTGTCGTCTTCCCGATTTTCAAGTGTGCAGAGATCTGGCCAAGACTCGGCCAAGTCTTGTGCTGCAGATAATAAGACTCTGCAAATTGCTTGATGCTTTGCATCAAGGCATTGTTCTTTTGCCGCATGTGTTTCACCTCTATGTGGAACGGACCGTTCCACTTACAAATTTATTATACTCTGGCATAGGGTATTTGTCAAGTAGATGGAACAAATTAGGAAGATAAATTTTTCCAAAAGAAAAGAGGGGAAAATCCCCTCTTTTTTATCTATTTTACGCCGGGAATCCCGCATATCGACTGATTACTTCATCCTGCTCTTCGTCGCTGAGAATGACAAACTGTACAGAAAAGCCCCCGATACGGATGATCAGATCCCCATGACGCTCCGGATGCACCTTCGCATCCTGGAGATCCTCTAAATTGGCTGTAGTCACCTGGGCCATCTGACCACCATGCATCAAATAATGATACAGCACCGCTCCCACGCTATCCTGAAGCGCTGGAGTAGACAGCAGCTTCGTTGTCAGCACCACATTCAGCGTGGTCCCGCCCATTCCCTTTTCCAGAGGCAGCTTTGCTACCGACGCGAGCATAGCAGTCAATCCCTTTTGATCTGCTCCTGGACGAGGTCCGATACTGTTGCCCAGCGGTTCTCCAGCGTAGCGACCGTCAGGCAAAGCTCCAGTTTTTTTGCCGTACTCTATACCGCCGCTGAGCAGAGAACATGCTCCGGTAAACACATCTCCCCGTCTGGACTTATATTTTCCGATTTCGCTCCAAAACATGTCCAGTACCCGGGCCGCCATAGCGTCTGCTGCGTCATTGTCGTTTCCAAACTTAGGCGCTTTATGGAGCAACATCTGCCGCAGAGCCTCCTGCCCTTCAAAATTCGCAGCCAAAGCATCCAACAGCTGTTGGGCAGTAATTTTCTTCTCCTCGAAAACCAGCTGTTTAATTGCCGTCAAGGCATCCGCTACGGCAGCTAACCCCGCGGTTTCAATGACGCCAAAATTGTAGATCGGCCCTCCGTTATCATGCTGCAGGCCTCTTTCCAAACATCCATCGGTGAGCGGTGTTTTTACCATCTTGGAATAGTTCGCCACACGGATATCTACCCCTTTGTTGCAAAGCTCCAGGTAGGGACCGGTAAAATACTGTACCTGCCTTACAAATGCCCCGTAAAAATCCTCAAAGGAGGAAAAATCCGTCAACTTGCCTGTCCGAAGCCCAATATACTTTCCGGTATTTCGGCTGTACCCATCCCACAGGGTATATTCCAAGACTTTTGCAAGATTGAAGGAACCGTCTTCACATCCGAAGTTGCTTTTACCGGGAATTTCTATTTCCTGACATCCCAGCATGGTATAGTCTCTGGCATCCTCCAGCGGTACGCCTAATTTAAGCAGTCCGGGAATCACCGTTTCATCGCTGACCACCGACGGATCCGACATTCCCTCCGACCACATCCGCACAGCAAGGGCCAGCAGCTGCGGCGGAGACTTTTTGGACAGACGCACAGACATTCTGGGATGTACATCGTGGAACCGACGAAGGATCTGCAGCATCATGTACGTGAGCGTATTGGTAGCGTCTTCCCCATCTGCCCGCTGGCCGGACACCGTAATATTATGGGAACCGTTTTCAAACAGCTTCAGCATAAGGGAAACCATGGTATCCTGCGGCGCTACCACATCTCCTTCCTGCTCGGACGTTTTATAAAACGGATACAGATACTGATCCATACGTCCCACACAGTCTACCCAGTCCCACAAAGCGTAGAACCAGGTCAGCTGGGCTGCCTGATACAGGGTTTTCGGAGGCTCATGCGCCACATAGTGGCAGTTTTCCCGAATCATTTCATAAATCTGCCGCTGTTTTGTGTCCCGGCAGTCCCGGGCCAACTTCTCAGCAAGATCTGCATATTTTTCAATCCATTGAGACAGGCCCTCGATTACGATTTCACTTGCCGTATATACCAGTCTCGTCTCTTCTCCCATATCCGCATGTTCTGCCCCGCAGCGGCGGATTTTCATCAGCAGTCCATCTATGCCCAACGTGAGCAATGTCTCATAATTCGGCACCGTATGCCCCTGATAACCACCGGCCCACCACAAGCCGTCCTGCCGGATCGCGTTGTAAATCTCCGGAGTAAAGCGTTCTTTCCCGGCATCATGGAGATACTCGTCTGTCAGCGGAAACATGCGGTCATACATCCCCATGATCCGCTCCTCTTCCAACTCCTTTTTATCGGCAAATTCCGGCTGATCCAAAATCCATCGATTGTCCTGCAGTCCGTGACTGAAATGCTCCATAATCGGGAAAAGGGGCCGTGTGATCCCTACGATATATTCTCCGGGATATATTACAAAAGGCGTTTCCATCCAAGACCGTACGATTCCATTGGCACAACAAATCGCATAAGGCGCGTCAGGCATCTCCTCAAATACGTCTGCAAAGGGATTCTTCCCATTCGCCCGGTCCGGTCCGGTACTGGTATATTCCCTAGCACCATAAGGCTGCAGGCGGGAAAGCAGATCCGTATATACCTGCTGCATTTCAGGGGAGAATTCCATTTTCCAATCTGCGCTGTTATATTCCATATTTCTTATGCCTTTCTTTACAATATTAAAACAGGTATGGCTCGCTGTAAGCCAGACATAACCGTTTCCCTGGCCAGCTCCATTTCTTCCTTAGCAGGAACGCTTCCTTTATACATATGTTTCATTCCAAGCTGTACAGCCTTCCCCTCTCCCAGAGAATGATAGGCCTGCATATGGATTTCACGTATGGATGCTATCTCATTGGCTACATTGACAATTCCGGTATAATGACTATACTTCATATTTATACCCGGTATGAGAGGGCACCGAAGTACGATATCTGCACCTGCATCTGCCGCTGCCGCCAAATTGTCCAAAACGGTTTGCCGCTCGCCTCCTGTATAAAACAAATGTGCTTTAGGATCAGTAAGCTTATAATCAAAATATAGCAAATCCGTATAGGCAAGTATAGACAAAAGATCGCCCCTCGCCCCAAAGCCACTGGTCTCGACACAGGTGTGAATTCCTGCATGCTTTGCTCCTTTTAAAAGCATACGGGAAAAACGTGCTTGCATCAGCGGTTCCCCTCCGGACAATGTCATTCCACCGCCACTGGCAGTATAAAAATCCCTGTCCCGCAGGACCTGCTCTAAAGCTTCCTCCACCTCCATCTCTGCGCCGGCAAGGCGCAGCGCCTCTCCCGGACAATTCCATGCGCAGGCACCGCAGGATATACATTGCTTTCTGGAAAAGATATGTACGCCGTCCGCCATGCTGTGGCACCCGTAAGCGCATGCCTCCACGCAGTTTCCACAGCCTATGCACATTTTTTCACTATACAGGATCTGCGCTTTGCCCTCCCATCCTTCCGGGTTGTGACACCATATACATCGCAGAGGACATCCTTTTAAAAATACCACTGTACGTACGCCGGGCCCGTCAAACAGAGAGAACCGCTGCACATTCCACACATTGCCCTTCATCTATACCATCTCCTATGGTTAAGCCTTCTCTACCCACCAATCAGTTTTTTATCTATCACACATATGTTAGCACAACTTTCGCACACTTTCAATCCATTATATGTAAACTTCTTTTTACCACAGAAAGCATCTGTCTTTCTATGCGCTATTCGGATATATATTTGTTTTGTATGGTAAGTATAAAAGGGAGCAAATGCTCCCTTTTATACTTACCAACTTTTAAAATAGTCATAAATCATGGTATTCATAGACATATTGATTCGTTTTTTCCAGTCTGCAGCCATTTTCAACACTTCCTTATCCGTAACGGACGCAGCCTGGACAGTAGTATAGTCTGCATTAAACCAGCTGTAATCGGGGAGCATCACCATTCCTCCTGCCTCGCCAAACGCATCATCTCCTACATAATATTTGCGATCCGCGTCCAAATCAAACAGATTGACCAGTGTGGACACAATGTCGATAGAAGAAGTATATTTTTCCACCACCTGGGGATCCATGTCCTTTGCATAGATCATAAAAGGTGTCTTATATAGATCCTCCGGATTGTCTTCCCCTACCCCTTTGACTTCTTTTATAAAGTCTTCATCGGTAAGGTATTTGCCATAATGATCCGTATAGATCACCAGCACCGTATCATCGATATGCCCGTCTGCCTCCAGCTTTTCCATCAGTCCGCCGATAAATGCATCTGTTTCCATTGCATGGGAAACGGCGCGGATATACTGTTCCATCGTGTCCGCGTTATTGGAAGCGATGCCAGTGCTTTCTACAGCGGCTTTTGCCTGGTCATAATACCTATCCCCAATCAGGCCCAGTTCCTCGGTGTAAGGACCGTGACCAGAATATGTGATAATGTAGGTAAAGAAAGGATCGTCGGAAACCATTTGATCATATCCGTTCAGCATTTCCGTGTCCCTTTCCATGACCTCCATTCCCATATCTTCCCAGTTATGGTATGCCTCCATGCCGAAATTTTCATGAATTTTTCCACGATTGTATATATGGGCGTTTGAAGTGTGGAACGTCTGTGCTGTGTATCCGGCATTTTTAAACAGATTGGGCAGAGAAAGGGGAAAGGCGTTGCGGATATAGCCGCTGCCGTTAAATCCATGACTGGGCGGAATGATTCCTGTGAGTGTCATGACTTCAGTATTAAAGGTAGCAGCGGGCAGGAACAAGGGAGAATAGTGATTTTCAAACTGGATGCTCTCCTGCTGGAGCGCCCATAAATTGGGCATATACTCTTCCCGAAGCAAAAATGTATCAATCGATTCCAGCATGATCATAATCAAGTTTTTGTCTGCAAAAGCGCCGGTCATTTCATTGTCTCCACTAATTGCATCCGCACGATCCTTGTAAAAGCCGTCCAGCTCAATGGAATTGATACTTGGAAGCCCGATACCAAACGACACACAAAAATTGCGGAAGGTGTACTGGTACAGGCCCGTTAGGGGAAGGCATATCTTGGTATTGGTAAAGTCTGCATAAGTTTCTTCTATTGTATTGCCATAAGTAGATCCGTAGTATATAGAATCCTCCGGAAGCGCAAAGGACCTATGAATGCAGTTGATGCCAAATGCACAGCCCACCGCCACTACACCTGCTCCAATACGAAAGATCCACCATTTCTTCCCCTTTTCATACCTTGGGGCCAGAAACGCAGCTGCTATCATCAGTAAAAGTGCAATAAGCACACATACGATCAAAAGCTTTCGGATATGTATATAACTCCAGCTGAAAAACGCAGCGCCGTCTCCTGCAAAATTTAAGCTTGCGAAAGAAAAGAAATTTCCAAATACACTGTACATCCCGGCATGCACAAGAACCAGCACTGAGAAAAAGATCTGCAGGACCAGCATCACAATCCTGCGAAGCAGTCTCGGTAAAAGAGAAATGAGGGCTGTAAGAAACAGCGACCAAAACAGCGTAAACCAGAGGGGCTGCCAGGCAAACAGATCTGTCTCACCTACAAAGCCATAGAAATACTGAAAGGAAAAATCCAGCAGCACAAAGCTTAGAAAGCACAGAGGCAGGCTTAAAAATGACAATTTTTTTATTTTTATAAGTAAATTAGACATAGGAAATCTCCTGTTTTGAATCGAAGCGGCATCATAAATCTTGGCGCCGCCAGAATACTGCGATTACAGACATAGTCAAAGCCCGAACATTGAAAAATTTTGTAAGCATTATACCATGTTTTCACAAAAAAATCAAATACTTCTTACATAAATTGCACCTTTGGGGTTGTTATTCACACAAAATCTGCAGCAGAAAGCCTGGAATCAAAGCGATCCCGCACAAGTTGGAGATCGTCAAAATAGGCCCGCTGCTGCCCTTCCTGCCAGCAGTATACCTCGATGCTATGTATATCTTTATACCGAGATTTCAAAAACTGAACTGCAGAAAACTGCCACGCTTCAGTCTCCTTTGCGAAGCTTGCCCCATGTATTTCATATGTACCGTCCCCATAACAGATCCGAGCAGTCAGCTGCGGAAGTGCATCCTCTTCTTTCTGGTCGATTGGCTGGCTTCTTACCCATCCGCTAAGGGTATAGACCGCACGTTCATGGGCATCCAGCCGTTCCTGTACAGTCTGTACTGCGAACGCGCTTTTATCTTCCCCTTTCAGTGTTAAGGCATACGTTCTATCTATTCCTATACAAGGAACGACGCCTCCATTTAAAATATTCCATCCCACTTCTCTGTTCTCAAAATTACCATTTGTAAGTAGGTTGTATTTTCCTACGCTGGATCCCCGTTCCAACTGCGGCGCGTTTACAAATACTGTTCCCATACCACTGATGAAAATGCCCACTTGGACTGGCTGAGCTGCGTTCAGACAAAAGGAACAGGAGAGACGCGCGTATCGCTCCAGTGCAAGCTTTATGCGTCTGCTTTCACAGAGTACCTTTCCCTCTCGATCCATCACTGCAATATATACACCAGGCACCTCAAAGCTTCCCGCTATATTGGTATGTGGCATTACATATGCCGAAAAAGTGTATTGTCCTGCCGGCAGCCTGTCAGTATGCTGCATCAGGCCCTTCTGTGTGTTTTCTGTCAGAAGGGAACGCATTAGTACTGCATTTTGTCCCGGCGCACAGTGCTCTGCAGATACAGCAGAAAGAAAAAATTCTAATGTTTTCTCGCCAACCGGCATCCACTCATGCAGAGAAGCAAAACGATGATTTTTTAAAAAATTATCGCCGCTGCCCGCCTTTTCCAAACAGTGCGTTTCATCACTCCATGGACCTTTTCCTCCAATTCGTTCCCGCATTGCTTGGACCTTTGCCATTGGATTAAAATCAGATATCCATTCACTTTTGCAAGTAGTACCCATTTTTGCCTCCTGTATTTTTGGGTTTCATTATTATGGTTTTATTATAAAAAATAACCCGGTCAATAGTTGGCCGGGTTATCTAAGACACGTTATTTATTTTTTGTTTCCCTTATCGAAGGCTGGATTCCAACCGTAAAAGTTTTGTGCATCATTGTTGTCCTGTGCAATCCGCAGCGCTTCGCCGAACCGCTGATAGTGTGTCAGCTCACGCTGACGCAAAAACTTGATGGGATCACATATATCCGGATCATCTACAAGACGCAGAATGTTATCATAGGTAACTCTGGCCTTCTGTTCTGCTGCCAGGTCCTCATTCAGATCTGCAAAAACATCCCCTTTTACGCCGATATAATCTGCGCGAAAAGGAACACCACTGGCTGCGATCGGATATATTCCTGTGGTGTGATCCACAAAATACGTGTCAAATCCGGAGCGCTTAATTTCTTCTGGTGTTAAATTTCTTGTCAACTGATACAAAATAGCAGAGATCATTTCCACATGAGCCAGCTCTTCCGTACCGATATCGGTCAGTATTCCCTTTACCTCATCATAAGGCATGGAATACCGTTGATTTAAATACCGGGTGGAGGCTGCAAGTTCCCCATCAGGACCTCCTTATTGCAAAAGGTTATGTAGTTTCTCTATAAAACAACTGCACAGCCGTATCTGCTCTGGAAAAAACCACGCCGGACAAAAGACTTTTAAAAATTGCGTTGGCAAAGCTCCCGTCCGGATACGTTGCAGCAAGCTGGAGCAGATCGGGCAGTTTCAACTGTACATCTATTGTTTTTGTATCGACCTGCGGATTCTTTTTTTCACAGGCCCTTTCCCGTTTCTGGTATGCCTCTTTTGCCTGTACCAAATATTCCAATGTATACACCCCTGCCTCATACGCCTCTTCAATCCGCCTCAGCCGCATTTTCTCCCGCCGCAGTATGGCTTTTTCTTGATTTTCCCTCTGGGGTAGCGCAGCGGACCGGATATGTACCGATACGCCGGCCAAATCCTTTTTCATCTGACCCACAACAGCCTCTGTGATCTGTTCTACTCCTACAGAATGCGAGACTGCACACTTCCCTTTTGCATAGGCACAGCACTGTAGTCGCCCTGCTCTAGAAGACATGGTAAGCGTGCTGCCGCATGCGGAACATCGAATCAGTCCGGACAATGCAAACCGCGCCGAGGTTCTGGTATATGGCAGCATACGCAAAGGACCTTTCTCTAGATTTGCCGCGCATTCTGCAAAAAGCGTCTGATCCACCAACGGCGTATGCCCGGCAGGAATCAAACGGTCTTCCCCTTTTTCTCCCCTTTTTCTGACATATCCCAAATATACAGGGTTGCGCAGGATGTACCCTACTGTGCGCACCTCAAACAGACGACCGTTTTTGGTTCGCATTCCACTTTCATTTAGATACGTGACAATGGCCCGCAGCGGCATACCGGCAGCACACAAGCGGAAAATTTCCCGTACAGTACCCGCACGCTCGTCATCTAAAATGTAGGAGCCGTCCTCCGCTTTATATCCAAATGGCGGCGGCGCAATGATCATCCCCCGGGAAAACCGTTCCTCCATTCCCCGACGCACTTCTTCTGATAGATTGTCGCAGTAGTATTCATCCATTACTTCAATGATCGATTCGTATATTTTGGAAGATTTATCTTTCCCGATGGGTTCAGATATGGACAAGATATCGATACCCAGCTTTTCCCGCAGGAGTGTTTTGTAAAAGATACTGTCACTGCGACTACGGGCAAACCGGGAAAATTTCCAAACTAGAATTACATCAAATGGTCTTGGCGTTCCCTTGGCCGCTCCGATCATTTTTTGAAATGCAGGTCTGCGATCCGCTGCCCGTCCGCTGATCCCGTCTTCCCGATATATATACTCCTCCGGCAAACGGATATCCTGTTCTTTGGCATACTCCCGTATTTTTTTCAACTGGCTGTCCGGTGAAAACTCCAACTGCTCGTCCGTTGATACCCGGATATATGCTGCGCCGATACGCATAACCGTCCCTCCTTTTTTAACGAACGTCAAGGGCAGTGTATGCATACAGTATAAAAGGTGTGATTTTGAAAAAATTCATATTTTGAAAGGATTCTACATTATGAAAGCATTGTCTGTACTGCCATCTCAAGGAATTGATAATACTGCAAATCTGGCACAAACAGCCGAAGAGGCTGCCTTCAGCTGGTTGATGGCTCATCCAGACCAGGTTTCCCAAATTGCAGCAGCTTTGGAAAAGGATTGTAAGAAAAAATAGATTTTTCAAAAAAACTATTGCAAAAAAGATATAGCTATGATAAAATAAAGCAGTAATGCCGGAATGATGGAATTGGCAGACGTGCTGGACTCAAAATCCAGTCCTGGCAACAGGGTGCGGGTTCGACCCCCGCTTCCGGCACCATGAAGGGTTGACAAAAAAGATGTCAACCCTTTTTTCTTAGTATTCATGCGGGTTTGCGGGCTTTTGGAAGTGAAATCCGAAAAACGGTTCAGAGCGTTCCGAGGTAATGGAATCCAAAACCAAAGAAATCATGGGACTGATTTCTGTAGAGGACCTCGACCTGACAGAATACTCCGACGCCTTAGTGTACCGCATCATTGAAAGAATCACCGTACTTTCCAAAGAAGAAATCCGCATCCGTTTCATCGGCGGATTTGAGATCACACAGCCACTTCACTAAGAAGCAGGTACAGAGAAATACCAGCAGCAAATGATCTGCCAGCATTTCTCTGTACCTGCTTCTTAGTTGAGTTATAGCATTATAAACATTTCTCATTGATATCCAGCTCATAAAATTTTTTTAGATGTCAACTGAAGTTTGAAAAGGGACTTGCGCTATTTCGCTCAAACGAATATAATATAATTGGTTTATTATAAGTATTGTGACAGTTATGAGGTGTCGAAGTAAATGGGTATATAACGGTTCAAGAAGCTGCAAAAAAGTGGGGCGTAACCCCACGGCAAGTCCAGATATTGTGCAAAGAAAATCGTGTCGTTGGCGCAACACGAATGAGCCGTATTTGGATTATCCCGGAAAACGCGGAGAAACCAACGAACGATAAGCGAGGGCAAGGTAGGGGGAAAAATGATTTTTCAAAACACGATGTATCAAAACCAGAATATTAACCAATCTTTTGCGCCCTGGACAATGCACGAATTTTTTGCAGGGAGTGGTCTTGTCTCATATGGACTGAAAGGAATGTTTACTCCTGTTTGGGCTAATGACATCAGCGAACAGAAAGCAGCCGTCTATAAAGCTAATTTCGGGTGTGAGCGTTTTGTTCTGGACGATATTAAGAATGTGAAAGGATTTGAGTTACCCTTTGCCCACCTTTCATGGGCCAGTTTTCCCTGTCAAGACTTATCTTTAGCTGGTTCTATAGGCGGAATTCATGCTTCTCGGAGCGGTTTGGTATGGGAATGGTTGCGCGTTTTGGATGAGATGGAAGATAAACCTAAAATCTTGTTACTAGAAAATGTGGCGGGTCTTCTCTCGACAAATGGAGGTAACAATTATCGTGTTCTTCATTTTGCTCTCGTTGAGCGCGGGTATCGCTGCGGAGCTATTCTGTTAAATGCATCTCATTTTGTTCCACAATCTAGGCCAAGGATATTTATTATTGCCGTTCAAGAAAACAGTCATATTCCAGATGAATTAACCGGAAACGGTCCTTGTTGGCTGCACAATAGCGCTGCGACACAGTTAGGAAACGAATTACCGGGGTGGATCTGGTGGCAAACAGAGAAACCGTCTCGCCGTACCATATCCTTGAAAGACATCATTGAGGAAAAAGCTCCATTTGATAAAGACAATGTTTTGCATCTGGTACCAGAACGGCATCAAACTAAATTACAAGCGCACGACACAGTGTATGCCACAGGATATCGCCGAACACGGAATGGGACGCAGCAACTTGAATTACGATTTGACGGGATCGCCGGTTGTTTGCGGACACCGGAGGGCGGGAGCAGCAAGCAGTATTTAGTAATAAAAAAGGGCAACCAAACTCATGCTCGTCTGCTGACCGTGCGAGAAGCGGCTAGGTTGATGGGCGCGCCTGATAGCTTTATATTGCCCGGCAGTTATAACGACGGATATAAAGCGATGGGTGACGCTGTAGCCGCGCCAGTGGCACAGTTTATCGGGGAGCGTTTCCTAACAAAAATTGCGGAGGCGGTATATAATGATTAGTTCAGAAGAGCGGCTGAAAGCGTTTCAGGCCGAAAACAATATCTACACCAAAGGGCCGTTGTCCTTAGTGGTGCAATTTACTCGTATGGTGCAGGACAAAGAGTTTCCACTTAATCCAGACGATTTTCAAACAAGCAGCAAAGGACAGGTCGCAGGTCTTGGTGGAGCTAATTTGAAGAAAATTCTCAAAGAACATGGGATTACTCAGCAACTATCTTCTGAGGGCGGCAGAACCAGCCGAGGCAGTATGGGACTGATGATTAAATATGTGGATTTCTTAAATGCCTGGAACGCTGAAGCAGACGTTGACTTTTCTGCAATTGAGGATTTTTGGGCCGAGCAAGTGCGCGAATATTTTAGAAACCAGCCGTTCATTCTGACCGCAGACACTTCCAAAACAATCGGTGCCAACTTAGACGAGCTATTTGAGCAGGCCAAGAAGCGTCAAAGGCAAAATCCTGGCACGCAATATCTTGGCACAGTGCTACAACACCTTGTCGCGGCAAAGCTTTGCTTAATTATGCCGGAGGATTCTTTTGAAATTCATGGAGCATCCGTAGCCGACGGCCCCACGGATCGTAACGGAGATTTTGTTATCAATAGCACAATCCTCCATTGTACGACCATGCCTGGAGCTTTGTTGATAGAAAAGTGCAGGGCAAATCTGCGCAGCGGTTGTCACCCCGTGATTATTACAATTTTTGAGCGCGTACATACAGCGCTAAATCTTGCGGAGGATGCCGGACTTGCTGGACGCGTCGAGGTTTGGGACATCCAGCAGTTCTTGTCAGCCAATGTCTATGAACACAGCTTGTTCGACGAAGCAAAACGGAACTCTACTCTTTCCGATATCATCAATCGTTATAACAATATAATTCTGGAAACAGAAACTGATCCAAGTCTCCGCATTGAGTTTGAAGCAAAGTGAGTTGCCATGGCAGATATTTTTAACGATGAAAAACGATCCGATATTATGCGGCGGGTTAAATCTAAAGAAAATAAGTCGACGGAACTTCGCCTAATAGAAATTTTTAAACAGAATGGAATCGTGGGTTGGCGAAGAAATTACCCAGTAAAGGGGCACCCAGATTTTGTGTTTCCAAAGAAAAAGATAGCTGTGTTTGTAGACGGCTGTTTTTGGCATGGGCATGACTGCCGAAATACTCGTCCTGCCGATCACCAAGAATACTGGCGGAACAAGCGCGAGCGAAACATAAAGCATGACAAAGAAGTAACGGCTATGTTTGAATCGCGCGGTTGGAAGGTTCTTCGAATTTGGGAATGCGAGTTGAAAAAGAAAAATCAAAATGAATTATACGAGCGTCTACGAGGAAACTTTGAATTGAAATAACAGCAGGAGAGTGAAATTCCATGTCAACAAACAACCAAATTCTTATAAGTGAGATTATTAAGCGTGATTCGTCAGAAAATCCCCAATATAAAAATGAAGATTCCTTTTTTGAGTTTTTTGCGTCTCAACAGGTCTTGAAAAAGTACGATTTAAGCGATGAAGAAATTGAGCAGCATCTAACTGGGAGCGGTAATGACGGTGGGTGTGATGGTATTTTTTTCTTTGCAGACGGCGAACTTGTCCATGAAGATGATGACGATACCAAATTTAAGCAAGACGTTAAACTCACACTTTGCATAATACAGGCTAAAAACTCCATGTCGTTTAATGAACAGCCCTTTGAAAAATGGAAAACTGTATCGGGGAATCTTTTGTCATTGGACAAGTCTTGCGATGAGTTTAGTGAACGATACACGGAAAGTGTTCTCCAGGCGTTTTCTTTTTTCAAGGATACATATATTCATTTAATCAGAAAGCGTGCAAAGTTGCAAATTGAGTACAAATATGTATCTAAAGGAACAGAAATTCATCCTAATGTTCTGGCACAGGCTGAAGAACTTAAAACATTAGTAAAAAAGATGTTTCCCAGTCCATCGGTTACGGTTGACGTTTCCTTTATTGGAGCGGATCAATTAATGGAAATTGTGGATTCGCCAAGCAATACTGAATTTTATCTCAAACTGGCTGAAGTGCCAATTAATCTTTCAACGCAGCAGGTATATGTCGCATTAGTTAATCTCTCAGATTACTATAAATTTATTACCTCCGATTCCGGCGAACTAATAAAACATATTTTCGAGTCTAACGTCCGTGACTATCAAGGACACATCACTGTAAACAAAGATATTCAGGATTCTCTGGAGCACAGTGAAGGTGAAGATTTTTGGTGGCTTAACAATGGAATTACTGTTCTTGCGGAAAGCGCCAATTTTGTAACAACAAAGGAGTTGAAAATTACTCTTCCCGAAATTGTAAACGGATTACAGACATCAAACGAAATATTTAATTACTTTTCGGCACATCCGAATATGATTGATCATGAAAACAGAAATTTACTTGTGAGGATAATCGTACCTCAAAGCGAAGATTCTCGAGATAAAATTATATTTGCAACGAATAGTCAGACATCTATTCCAAAAGCGTCTTTGAGAGCTACCGACAGTATACATAGGCAGATTGAACTATATTTTAAATCCCGAGACTTATATTATGATAGACGAAAAAATTATTATAAAAATCAGGGTAAAAAATCGACACAAATTATTAGCGTTTCTTTTCTTGCACAGTGCATGATGTCGATAGTTTTGCAACGTCCAGATTTTGCCAGGGCTCGACCTTCGACACTGCTAACTGACGATGCCGCTTACAACAAGTTGTATAATGACAGGCAAGATCTTGCAACATTTTATGCCGCAGCGTTTATTGGGAAAAAAGTTGATTTGACCTTGCGCGCTTGTTCGCGCTATTCAACAACAAATAAGTCGGATATTTTGTTTTATGTAATCTATGTTCTCTGCATGCGTATTATTAATAAAGAAGAAATTATAAGTGATGATCTAGCCAGTATTGACTTCGAACAGATTACTGAAGATTTGATACTTGACTGTGCAGAACGAGTAAATGAAATTTATTTGGAACTAGGCGGAACTGATAAAATTGCCAAGGGACCAGCGCTGATTGAACAGGTCAAGGCAAGACTGTCGCCTCATTCTAGTGAAGTATAGAATGCTAATATTTGGATCTGCCTCCAGATTTACCAGCGCTTTTGTGGGTATCTCTTTTGTCAACACTTCCCACCAGGCTCGTTTTTTTATTTTACCTGTTCACTCGCGTTTATGGCAGGGTATCTTTTTTGTAGCATAAACCCAGTTTTATATCGAAAGAAGTCGATTGCTATAAGGCAATCGACTTCTTTTTATCTTTATTTATATTCTGGTTGGGAGGTATTCAGATGTAGACGGATTCTTTCCCGCATACACCCGTATCCTGCTATATTATACGAGCTTCCCAAGAAATTCGTCACGCAGCCATATCCTTTATGGAAATGGTGCGTATCGTTTCACCGTAAGCGTTGCATTTGTAAGCAAGGATAAACTAAATGCTGCAGATCCAGTAGACAAAAATGCCAAATCAACTTGGCCGCTTAGGAATTCAATGACGCTTCCTTGCAAGATTGTGATTTCTGTTGTGGAAAGAACGCTATATTGCAATGTGGAGTCAATGAAGCTGCCGTCCTGCCGTACTCCAGCGGAAATTGTCTGGCCTGGCAATTCAACCGGGGCGATACGGATCATGTAGTGGATTTCATATTCGCCCGGAATAAAAACTTGCAGTGCGTTTGTGTTTGCCCCAACATTAAATGAAGGCATATAATTATTCAGCTGCACCTGTTCATTCTGGTTACCATCAGTGAAAGCAAATGATTGAACACTGTTGGAATAAAGACCGCCGAATGCAGTTTCCATCGCTTTGCCATTTATTTCGACAGTCGCTGGATTATCGAATAAATGGATATTTAAGTCGGGGGAAATAAAATTTATATCCTCTCCGTATCGAGTGGGAATTGGGCCACCGTTGCCATTTATATAAAATAAAACATCCCCTGGATTGAAGGTGCCAGCCGGTCCCTGTTCTCCTTGCGGTCCGGGCTCTCCCTGTGGTCCTGGTTCCCCCTGCGGCCCGGGCTCTCCCTGCGGGCCTGGTTCCCCCTGCGGTCCTGGTTCTCCCTGCGGGCCTGGTTCT
>CANQWE010000024.1 GCA_947627475.1 uncultured Clostridia bacterium | reverse complement strand
GCCCAGAGATCGGGTGTGCACCTGCCAGAAATGTATCCGTACGGGGGACATCGACAACGTGGGAAAAACGTCCCGGCATGGTACCTTTTTTGAGATGCTGGGCAATTTTTCCTTTGGCGATTATTTTAAAGAAGAAGCGATTACGTGGAGCTGGGAATTTCTCACGCAGGTTCTGGAAATTCCTGCGGACAAGCTGTACCCTTCTGTATATGAAAAGGATGACGAGGCCTTTTCCATCTGGAAAGATAAAATCGGAATTGCACCGGAGCGGATCGTACGCCTGGGGAAAGAGGATAACTTCTGGGAACACGGCAGCGGCGCCTGCGGGCCCTGCTCAGAAATCTATTTTGACCGGGGTGAGGCTTACGGCTGCGGGAAGCCGGACTGCTTTCCCGGCTGCGACTGCGACCGCTATGTAGAAGTCTGGAACAACGTATTTTCCCAATACAACAGCGACGGCAAAGGAAATTATACAGAACTGGCCCGTAAAAATATCGATACCGGTATGGGATTGGAACGTCTCGCCTGTGTGGTCCAAGGTGTAGACAACCTATTTGAAGTGGATACGATCCGTAAAATTCTGGATGCAGTCTGTGCCGCTGCCGGCGTGCAGTATGGCAGGGATCAGGAAACAGACATGTCTGTTCGTGTGATCACCGACCACATCCGCAGTGCCACCTTTATGATCGCGGACGGTGTTATCCCTTCCAATGAAGGCAGAGGATATGTACTTCGGCGTCTGTTGCGCCGGGCCGCCCGGCATGGTAAGCGAATCGGTATTGAAGGCGTATTTTTGAGCAAGCTGTGCCAAGTGGCGATCGGAGAGAGCTGCGGCGCATATCCTCAGCTTTTGGAAAAGCAGGACTATATCCAAAAAGTTATCACAATGGAAGAAGAACGGTTTGAGGCAACCATCGACGCTGGCCTTGCTATATTGCAAAAGCGGATAGAGGAAGCCCAGGCGGCGGGCAGCACCGTCCTATCCGGAGAAGAAGCTTTTAAGCTGTATGACACCTATGGATTTCCTCTGGACCTCACCCGGGAGATTGCCGGGGAAAAGGGCCTTTCTGTAGACGAGGAATCCTTTCAAAAGCTGATGCAGGAGCAAAAGCAGCGGGCACGGGCTGCAAGAGCAGACCTGTCCAGCTGGGACAGCGGCTCCGACGGCGCGTTGTCCGGGATTGCCCCAACACAATTTACAGGCTATACCCAGGATGAGACGGATGCTAAAATTCTTGCAATCCTTGTAGACGGACAGCGGTGCGACGCGGTATCAGAAGGAACGTGCAGTATTGTTTTAAATCAAACGCCTTTTTACGGGGAGAGCGGCGGTCAGGTAGGAGACACTGGCGAAATCACCACAAGCAGTGGAAACGCCGCGGTGCTGGATACCAAAAAAGTGGGCGGCGTGTATGTGCATATGTGCCACATTTCTTCCGGGGTATTCCAAGAGGGCGACAGTGTCCATGCCGCTATCGATGGGATGCGCAGACAGGCAATCCGGAGAAACCACTCCAGCGTACACTTGCTCCAAGCAGCGCTGCGGCAGGTGCTGGGAGATCATGTGGAACAGGCCGGTTCATATGTGGACGCAGAACGCCTGCGCTTTGACTTCAGTCATTTCTCCGCTCTCACACCAGAGGAACTGTTGCAGGTAGAGGCCTTGGTCAATGAAAACATTTTGGCCGCACAGCCTGTGGAAACCATGGAGACTGACATGGAAACGGCCAAGAAGGCCGGGGCGCTGGCTTTGTTCGGAGAAAAGTATGGAAAATTTGTTCGGGTGGTAAAAATGGGGAGCTTTTCCACCGAGCTTTGCGGCGGCACCCATGTTGACAATACAGGAAAAATCGGACTTTTTAAAATTTTGTCTGAGAGCTCTGTTGCTGCAGGCGTGCGCCGGATCGAGGCTGTATCTGGACTTGGTGTGCTGCAGCTTCTGGCAGAGCGGGATCACCTGATTGCAGAAACTGCGAAAAGTCTGCGGGCGAACGGCCCTGCCGATCTGCCTGGAAAAGCTGCAGGCCTTCAGCTGGAAATGGCAAAGCTGAAGAAAGAAATGGAAGGGCTGCAGGCACGTCTGGCAGGCGGCAAGCTGGACGCGATTCTCGCTTCTGCCAAGCCGGTGGGCACAGTAAAGCTCTGCACGGCACATACTGAGGATATTTCTGTGGAAGTAGCCCGGAGTCTGTGTGATAAGCTGCGGGATAAGGACAGTGCTGTTGTGGCTGTACTTGCAGTGCAGGATGGGGACAAGCTCAATTTTGTGGCCTGCTGCGGAAAAGACGCAGTCCAGGCAGGTGCGCATGCAGGAATGCTGCTGCGGGATGTATCTGCAGTTACCGGAGGAAAAGGCGGCGGCAGGCCAGATGCTGCAACATCCGGCGGACGGGATATCTCAAAAATCCCCCAGGCGTTGGAGGCCGCTGAGGCGATTCTTGCAGGCATGTTAAAATAAGGAAGAGCAGCAGGGATCCCTGCTGCTTTTTTTCTATAGGAAATTCCCCTTTGCCCCAGATTTATCACAGTCCCCAGCACCTTATAAAAGCGATTCTCCCATGAGGAAAATCCTGCCCCCAAAGCAGAGGAAAACGGTGTTACTTTGTTCCAAAGAGAATGGTTCTTTGCTGCGCAGAGTACACATACCCAAAAGCGCTTTTTGGATCGCGCCGCGATCCGTGGGGGCGAAGCTGGAGTCTCAGCTTCACTTTAGCGCTCGTTTGGTGCAGACTTTTTGTCTGTCCTTGAACTGCAAGTCTACAGTGTTTTTGCAGGTTTTGCAAAATGTCTCTTTGCCGATTCACTTTACGTGAAAGTCTCTACAGACTTTCTTTGCGCTGTCTTAAGATTTCTATATCTTTTTGTTTCCTATCTGTCTTGCAGCTTTTGCGATTCCAGTACATACCGAATAGTTTTCTATCCCCTTTATTTGTCAAAGGGGATGGGTTTGAAAAGAGAAGGGGAATTCCCCTTCCCTTTTCTGTGTTTTTGGTTCCTTTTGTCACATCACAAAAGGAACGCCTCTTCTTTTCCTCTTGGAAAAGGTGTGTTCTTCCCTTTCCTTTGAATAAAGAAACAGGTTCTTTCCTGCTTTCCGAAGTAAGAGGGGGATGTCAGCGTTAGCTGACAGGGAGAGACTGTCTTATAGTCCCTGCTGAGCAGAAATAACGTAATAGACTACCCTTTCGTTGCTTTTTCCGCAACAAAAAAAGACCCTCTCGGGTCTTTTTTATGAAATCAAATCGGCAATATCCAAAATAAGCCGCTGGGTTTTCTCCCAGCCGAGACAAGGATCGGTAATGGACTTCCCGTATACCCCTTCTCCGATTTTCTGGCATCCATCCTCCAGATAAGACTCGATCATAAAACCCTTCACCATGTTTTTCACGTCCCCATTGTGACGGCAGGAATGGAGCACTTCCTTACAGATTCTCGGCTGCTCTCCATACTGCTTGGCAGAGTTTGCATGGTTGGCGTCCACAATGAGAGCCACATTGGCAAGACCGCGCTCGCTATAGCTGTGATACAGGCCCTCCAAATCTTCATAGTGATAATTTGGCAGGGATTCCCCGTGCCGGTTGACGTATCCCCGCAGAATTGCATGTGTTAAGGGATTTCCCGTGGTCTCCACTTCCCAGCCCCTATAAATAAACATATGGGGATGCTGTGCCGCCATAATGGAATTCAGCATAACAGAAATATCTCCGCTGGTGGGATTTTTCATACCCACAGGAACGTCGATTCCGCTGGAGGTAAGCCGATGTTCCTGGTTCTCCACGCTCCTGGCGCCAATGGCGATATATGAGAGCAAGTCGGACAGGTACCGATAGTTATCCGGATACAGCATCTCATCTGCAGTAGATAACCCGGTCTGTGCCAAAACAGAGGTGTGCAGTCTGCGAATGGCAATCACACCCTCCAGCATATCAGAATCCTTCTCCGGATTGGGCTGATGCAGCAGGCCCTTATAACCATCGCCGGTCGTTCTGGGCTTATTTGTATAGACTCTGGGAATTAGGATCAGCCGGTCGTCTACCTGCTGCTGCAGCTTGGCCAAGCGGCTTGCATATTCCAGCACAGCATCTTCCCGATCTGCAGAGCAGGGGCCCACTACCAGAACCATCTTGTCAGACTCGCCGGTAAACACACGGGCAATTTCTGCATCCCGCTGCGCTTTTATTTCTGCCAGTTTCCCTGACAAGGGATACTGCTCCTTAATGTCCTTTGGAATCGGCAGCTTTCGTTTGAAATTCATGTTTTTTATAGGAATCATCTACCTTTCTATATCGGTATGGCTATATCTTACCACCTGAATTTTCAGATTACAACCGCTTTTTTTCATTTTTAGCCATTTGACAAATAATAGGCGCCAATAGATTTTGCTTTTGTCATTTTTGTCAAAAATATTTTGCCTCTATGTTGACTCTGCTATGTAAAGTATGTTAAAATAAAGCAGTAAAGAATTCCTATAAATAAGGAAGGAAGAAAGTAACATGAAACGTTTTTTCGCATTGTTTTTATGCGGGGTGCTCCTGCTTGGCGGGCTGTACATTCCCACAGCTGCTGTAGAGGAGCCGGAAGATGTCTTTTTTTATGAAGACGCCTCCCCGGCACAGGCAGTAGAAAATGCCGTTGTTTCTTACGATGAAAATCATCGTGCCATCCGCATTGCCGCTCAGGCAGATGGTACGGCAAGTGCTACGGTAGATATGCGTGCCGCTGTGGGAAATTCTCCTGCGGCAGACGGACAGCTGAATCTGGTTCTGTGGGCACCCGCAACCAATCAAAAAGGGAAAAGCCTGGATCTCACCTGTGGGGAATGGAATGACACCTGCAATGTAACTGCCGGACACAGATACGAACTGTATACCTTTGACGGCGCCACCGGGGACAGCTTTACCATGGCCTTTGACGCTGCAGCAGGCGACAGTATGTATTTGTTTGCCGCAGGCGGGAGCACAGGCTATTCTGCCGATACATGGAATGCCGTTTTAAAAAGTGCAAACGGACACACCTTTACTGAAGAAGAACTTTTCTTGGATAAATACGAAGTAGAACGCTATACAAAACCGTATTGGGATGAAACAGAGAAAATCGTTTATAACGAATCCTTTTTCGTGCTGGCCAATGAGGACGGTACCATTGATCCCATTCAGTTGATGTATGACGCAGACCGTATCGTCTCTGTTCAGGATTCCTATCTAAATAAAGAATACGTCTACGGTGTAGACTATACCATCGAGGACGGGAAACTGGTGATTCTGCCGGACGGCGGGATCTTCCCATGGAAATACAGCTACGTATTCAGCAACAATAAATACGCCGGGTGGTGGGAAATGTTGGACGGGGGGTACGTATACGGCGGACAATTTTCCATGTTTATGACCGGATATTTGAATGTTACCTATACATACAAGGACGCGACGCAGTCTACACCCAAGCCGGAAGCCAAAGGGTATCTACTGGACAAAACGCTGACCAAGCTGGAAGGCGGCGAGACAGTGAAAATCTTTACTGTAGGCGACTCGATTGCCGGCGGTGCAAACTGTTCCGGCGCGCTTGATCCCAATCCCGTGGAGCCGTATGCGGATATTTGGCATGAAATGGCCGCCAAAAAGCTTCAGCTTCAGTATCCTGACGCTACAATTGAATATGACTCCATCTATCAAGGGGGCGCCTCCGCTGACCTGTGCATAGAAAAAATGGAAGAGATCCTGCAGGCTGATCCGGATCTGCTCATCATTGAATTCGGCGTAAATGAATGTATGGCTGGAGATCCTGCCAGTATCTACATTGAAACGTTGCAGCAGGCCATTGCATCTGTCCGGGAAAATTTGCCGGACTGCGACATCATCCTGATATCTCCTCTGGTAAGTAACCCCTATATCTTCCCCACTGAATGGTTTGACACATATGCAGACGCACTGTACACCCTGGAGGAAGAGGGGGTAGCAGTGGCCGACGTCACCAGCATGATGCGCGCGATGCTCTCCCGAAAGCGGTATTTGGATATGACCGGCGACAACCTGTGCCATCCGAATGATTTTGTCAGCCGCCTGTTTGCACAGATTCTGGTGGCGACGCTTTCCCGGGACGAAAACGTCGAGGACTACAGCAGAAGGCTGGAATTTTACCGGTCCGAGAGCGAATATTATCCGGAGCAGTGGAAGCTGGTTCAAGCTTTGATAGAAGAAGGATCCTCTGCCATACTGGATTGTGCCTCTTCCAAAGATGCAGCTGCAAAGCTGTTGGAATATAAAGAAAAAATCAGAGAAATTCCCACGAAAAAGCAGGTAGACGCAAACGCAGAACTGGATCCTGCAAAATTGATTTACAGTACCAATCGGGCCATGGACGCTGTATCAGATGTTTCTATGGTCAATAAAAAGTATGATGCTTCCGACGCGGCGCTGGTAGCCACCGTTTCCGGGGTAAATCCTATCATCACCTTTGACTATACTGCGGGCAGCAAGCCGGTGATGGCCGATGACTATACCCATCTGGTGCTCACTATAAAAGCATCCACAAAGAAGGCAGAAGAAAGCGCCTCTGTTCAGTACAAAATGAAAGGAACCGAAGAAGGTTCCCAGCTGGATTTGGAAAGCATTGCAGTTCCTCTGACACTGGACGGTAAATACCATTCTTACATCCTGGATCTCACCCAATTGGATGGATGGACCGGAGAAATCAGCAGCATGGCTATGAAGTTGTTTGCTAAAGGAAAAACCAACGACTCCATATCCTTCAGCTCCTTGATTCTTTGTGAGAGTGAAGAGCAGGCCCAAAAAGTCGGCGCGGAACGGGAACGGATTGCCAACAAGGAACCGGCTCCCGCTGTTACAAGACTTTTTGACAGCGATGAATCTGCAGCGGCAATTGCAGCGGAAATCACATATGTACGCGGCGACGTGGACAACGACGGTATCGTTACCCCTTTGGATGCACTGGAAATGGCAAAATATCTTGCAGGGGCAGACGCACAGTATGCAAATCTGTGGCGTCTGGATGTAGATTTGGACGGCGAGGTTCTTGCGCTGGACGCACATGACCAAAAGATGATTATCGCCGGTGTTGCCAAAGAGGAAACTGCACAGATCAAAACTGCAGACGTATCCTTTGAAGCAAGCCAGGACGCTGCAAAAATCGCGACGCTGGAAGGAGACGCGGCGATTGAAATCGATGTATCCGGTCTAAACTGTTCTGCTGATGTGTACAAATACCTAACCCTTTGCCTGAAAACTGCCAACGGAAAGGCTTTGGATGCTACAGTAACCATGATCACCGACACCGGCAGTTCCAGCGCGGATATTTCCTTTGTAGACGATACCATGTTCCAGGCAGGCAGTTGTGAATTTGCGTCGATCAGCGGCGCCATGCAAAAAATCTATATCACATTCCATAATGCTGCCGAAGATATTATTTATCTGGATTCCTATGTATTCACCGCCACACAAGCAGCTGCAAAAAATGCAGAAATTGTCCGGGTGGGCGCAGCCAATCTTATCTAAACAAATGCAACAAAAAAGACGCTCTGCTGTGCAGAGCGTCTTTTCATTCTATTCTGTCAAGCCCCCTTACTGGGGGGAAGTCGGAGAATGCCCTCCCGCTTTGCACACCATAGCAGACACCCTACGTTCAGTGCTGTCATCAGCGAAATCGTTAGATCCGCAACCTGCCACATCAATCCCTCTGCGATCACAGTGCCGCAAATACTTGCCAGTGCCTGCAACGCCAAATAAAGCCTGTACGGACCCCTTTTCCTGGTAAAATATCCAATGGCTACAGCACCGTATTGGGTTTGACAAATCACCGTTGCAAATGCAAATAGGATCACCGAAATCCCGATAAAAATCCCCGCTCCCTTTCCGGCAAGGGCTGTATATGCATATAGAGTCAGTGGGATTCCATCCAGTCCCCGTTCTACCCCATCGGATAGCAAAATTACAAAAGCCGTCATGGAGCAGAGCACGATCGTGTCGGCAAACACCTCAAAAATCCCAAAGCAGCCCTGGTGATGGGAGCTTTTTGTGTTGGCCGCGGCATGTGCCGTTGGCGATGTACCGCAGCCAGCCTCATTGGAAAAGATCCCCCGGGTAACGCCAAACCGAATTGCCCGGGTAATCGCAAAGCCTGTAACTCCCCCGGCTGCAGCGCGCAGCGACAGGCCACAGGTGAAAATTTCCTGCAGCACCTGCGTAAGTCTATCTCCGTTTCGGATCAATATGACCATAGATATAAGCATATATGCTCCGGATAAAAGAGGAATCAGTCCCATGGTCACTTCGGACACCCGCCCTGCACCGCCACAGGCAATCACAAAAGCCAGTGCGGCAACGATCCCCCCTAAAATCATGGGCGGCAGCCACGGAAAAACAGAAGCTGCCGCATGCATCTGCACAATATTTCCGGTCAGTAAGGAGTTGACTACGCATAACAGGGCAAATCCGCCCCCAGCCACTGCGCCCACCCTGGGCAATTTTTTGCATAAAACATCCTTTATATAATACATTGCGCCACCGTAAAATCCCTTTCCATCACTGCGGCGGTGCTCTACTGCTATGCGTACCTCTGCATATTTTACACTCATAGCGCACAAAGCGCTGATCCACATCCAAAAAATTGCACCTGGTCCCCCGGCTACAATAGCTGTCGCCACACCTGCCATATTCCCCACGCCCAGCGTGCCTGCAAGGGCCTGGCTCAGCGCCCGAAAGGGTGATATACCGCCCCCCTTATGGGCCTGGGCAAGTGTCCTTGCAAATCGGATCGGATGAAAAATATAAAAAAAGCGCAGCCGCATGGCAAACCAAATCCCCGTTCCGATCAGCAGTACCGGCATCAGCATTCCGGACAGGAATGTGTTGATCGTCTCCATAAAGCCTCCCACTGTATTATCTTACTTTATTTATATTCAAAAAAGCGACTGGCCATGCAGTATTCTGAATTTCTGATTCTTTGAAGCACATTATTAGCACTCAATCTGGGATAATGAAAAATTTATTTGTTAAATAAATGTAAAGATTCCATATTCCTCTTGATTTTTTCCATACGTATGATATAATGATACACATAGTTTAGCACTTAAATGATGTGAGTGCTAAACCAACTCTGGTAAACCACTATTTAGGAGGTAAATATTATGACGTTAAAACCCCTTGCAGACCGCGTGATCGTAAAAGCGGTAGAAGCAGAAGAAACCACCAAGACTGGAATCATCCTGCCCGGTACTGCCCAGGAAAAGCCTCAGATTGCTGAAGTTGTTGCAGTAGGCCCCGGCGGAATGGTTGATGGTAAAGAAGTCGTTATGACAGTAAAAGTCGGCGACAAAGTAATCACCGGTAAGTATTCCGGCACGGAAGTAAAATGTGACGGCACCGAATACAACATTGTACGCCAAAATGATATTTTGGCTATCGTTGAATGAGAAATAAGGAGGAATTTGATATGGCAAAGGATCTTTTGTACGGAGCAGAAGCAAGAAACGCACTGATTGCCGGTGTGGATAAACTTGCAAATACAGTAAAAATCACCATGGGTCCCAAAGGACGCAACGTGGTACTGGATAAGAAATTCGGCGCGCCTCTGATCACCAACGACGGCGTTACCATTGCAAAGGAAATTGAGCTGGAAGAAGCTTCCGAGAACATGGGCGCACAGCTGGTACGGGAAGTGGCTACTAAAACAAACGACGCGGCAGGCGACGGTACCACAACCGCTACTCTGCTGGCACAGGCTTTCATTCACGAAGGCATGAAAAATGTAGCTGCAGGCGCAAATCCCATGATCATCCGCAAGGGGATTCAGAAGGCGGTTGACAAAGCAGTAGAATCCCTTACAAAGAACGCGCAGAAGGTAAACGGTTCTTCCGATATCGCCAGGGTCGGCACCGTATCCTCCGGCGATGAAGTGATCGGTACGCTGATCGCCGACGCAATGGAAAAGGTTACTGCAGACGGCGTTATTACCGTAGAGGAATCTAAATCTGCTGAAACCTACTGCGAAGTGGTAGAAGGCATGCAGTTTGACCGGGGATACTTGTCTCCCTACATGGCTACCGATACAGACAAGATGGAAGCTGTGATCGACGACGCCCTGATTCTGATTACCGATAAGAAAATCTCCAATGTGCAGGAAATTCTGCCCCTGCTGGAGCAGATTGTACAAAGCGGCAAAAAGCTTTTGATTGTTGCAGAAGACGTAGAAGGCGAAGCCCTCACTACATTGGTACTGAACAAGCTCCGCGGCACATTTGTTTGTGTAGCAGTAAAGGCGCCCGGCTTTGGTGACCGCCGCAAAGAAATGCTTCAGGATATTGCGATCCTCACCGGCGGCCAGGTAATTTCCAGCGAACTGGGTCTGGAACTGAAGGATACCACCATTGAGCAGTGCGGCCGCGCAAGACAGGTGAAGGTAAACAAGGATAACACCATTATCGTGGACGGCGCAGGCAGCGCAGACGAAATTAAGTCCAGAATCACCCAGATCAAGAGCGCGATCGAAACGACTACCTCTGATTTTGATCGTGAAAAGCTCCAGGAGCGCCTGGCAAAGCTTGCAGGCGGCGTAGCTGTAATCAAGGTTGGTGCTGCAACTGAAACAGAGATGAAGGAAAAGAAGCTGCGTATTGAGGATGCTCTGAACGCAACCCGTGCCGCAGTGGAAGAAGGCATCGTTGCAGGCGGCGGCACAGCATTCCTGAACGTGATTGCTGATGTGGCGAAGCTGGTGCAGACTGTAGAAGGCGATGAAAAAACAGGCGTGCAGATCGTTGTAAAGGCACTGGAGGCACCGGTTCGGCAGATCGCAGAAAATGCCGGTTTTGAAGGTTCTGTTGTAGTAGAAAAAATTCTGAACACAGACAAAAAAGGCTTTGGCTTTGACGCATATAACGAAACCTACTGCGATATGATCGAAGCAGGCATCGTTGACCCTGCTAAGGTTACCCGCAGTGCGCTGCAGAACGCAGCTTCCGTGGCAGCTACTGTACTCACTACAGAAGCGCTGGTTGTAAATCAGCCTGAACCGGAAGCACCTGCTGCTCCTGCCGGCGGTATGGGCGGTATGTATTAATAAATACGCATATAGTAAAGTCGCGGACACATGTCCGCGACTTTTTTCAAGACACTTTCTCCAAACTCTGTGTGGTCACTTTTTGAAAGGCTCTGTTGTTGTACATGATTGATAGAGAGAAGACATACAGACTACCCCTCCGCACCGGCAAAACCGGAGTACCACCCCAGGCGAATCGCAAGCAATTTACAATTTGCAGGTAGGGGAGACTTAATCAAGATGGCGGCAAGCCCCTTTGGGGCAAGCATCAGCAAGGCAAAAAGCCTTAAGGCCCCCATGTGAGGAGATTGCTGTAGGCCCCAGGGGGCTGACTCCGCGCAGCGGAGGCTGGGGGATTGTTTATCTATGAATTTGCAGATTCTATAAATCGCGCGTATACCGACAACCCTTCAGTCGGCTATGCCGACAGCACCCCAGCGTCACGAAGAGCGACTCTGGAGGAGTCGCCTCACGTGCCGCATCACAGAGAACCGTTGTGTGTATGCTTCGCGGGAACTCCCTTGGCAAAGAGATGCTAAAAACCTATCGGATGCCTTCCTGCACAGGGGAGTCTTAGAAGCCTGTCAAAGCCCCCTTTAGTAAAGGGGGGCTACGCGCTTATCTATAATTATTGTTTCCAAAGGTAAAGGTTTCCTTTCTTTGTTTCAAGGGACAGATTACAGGATCCATCCCCTACCCGGTAGACTCCATTCGATTCCTGTCCTGCAAAATCGCTGATCAGCTCTCCCATGCCCAATGTATATTCCAGGGAAAAACTGCTGTCTGCCGGCAACGTAATCTGAAAATCGCCGGAACTGCTCTCCCCGGTAAACTGCCGGGGGCACCCAGTGCAGATTATGGTAAGGGTACCGCTGCGGGATTCTGTCTCTACCGCCTCAAAAGCGCCTGACAGGGCAATATTCCCTGACTCCGTTTCCACAACCGTCTGCATGGCTGCTCCGTCAACGGTTACCCCACCGGACTTTGTATGGATTTCCAAATCCCCCGTCTGCACATCATTTAGAAACACGGCTGCAGATTCTGTATCAATGGAAATTTCCTGTATATTTTCCATAAAGGCACGGGGAATCAGTACCTCCAAATCCTTTGGTTCCCGGGCAGCTCTACCCCAAAAGTCGCTTTTACAAAATTGCATTTTCAAAGTATCTCCATCCAAATAGGAATGAAGCAGGTTTTCCTCACTGGGGAAGGGGCTATTATCGGAAAATTCCAGCTGGTCCCCGTCGAAGGGCTTTACAGTTACACTACCCAAAGGCCAATCCACTTCTATCGACCGCACCAGGGCCGGATCTGCCGATCCGTCTCCCGGGGTATATAAGTCGGCGTCCTCATATTCATATCCCATATTGCAGCCCGCCAGGGCCCATATCGTGATTCCTAAGGCGGCCAGCAGACAAATGCGCTTTTTCATAAAAATTCCCCCTTCCTCTTTTCTATATCATATCACAAAAGAAGAAAAATGCAATACAACATTGACTTTACACCGGATCGGTTATATAATAAAATGAGTATATTTGCAGGAATGGAGCGTGTCGTGTCACATGTATCAGGATAAAAAAGTTGTGTTCTCCGGTGTACAGCCCTCTGGGGTACTGACCATCGGAAATTATCTGGGAGCAATTCGAAATTTCCCAAAGTTTTCCCAGGAGTATCGGTGCTATTATTGTGTGGTAGATGAGCACGCCATTACTGTGCGGCAAAATCCTGCGGATCTGCGGCGCCGCACCTATGAAACCCTTGCACTGTATCTTGCCTGCGGTCTAAACCCAGAAGAAAATGTTATCTATGTGCAAAGTCATGTGTCTGCCCACGCAGAGCTTGGCTGGATCTTGGACTGCTATACCATGTTTGGGGAACTGTCCCGCATGACCCAATTTAAAGATAAAAGCAAGAAAAACGCCGACAACGTAAACGCAGGTCTGTTTACCTATCCAACACTGATGGCAGCGGATATTCTTTTATATCAAACGGAGCTGGTGCCTGTAGGGGACGACCAGAAGCAGCATTTGGAGATCACCCGGGATATTGCAGGCCGATTCAACAGCATATACGGGGACGTATTTGTGATTCCCGAGCCCTTTATCAGCAAGACCCCCTCAGCCAGAATTATGAGTTTGGCGGAGCCCACCAAAAAGATGAGCAAATCCGATGAAAACGAGAATGCAACCGTTCGGATCCTGGATCCCCGGGATGTGATCATCCGCAAATTCAAGCGGGCTGTCACAGACTCCGATACGGTAGTATGTGCCCGTGAGGGCAAAGACGGAATCATCAATTTAATGTCCATCTACGGGGCCCTCACCGGAAAAAGCTTTGACGAAATTGAACAAGAATTTTCCGGCAAAGGATATGGGGAGTTCAAGCTGGCTGTCGGTGAAACCTGCGCGGACATGCTGGCGCCGGTACAGGCGGAATACACCCGGCTGATCGCTGATAAAAAGTATCTGGAAGAAGTGATGGCAGCCGGCGCACGTACTGCGGCTAGGGATGCAATGAGAACCTTATCTAAAGTGCGCAGAAAGGTGGGCTTCACCGATCTGCCCCGGTACTGATATGGAAAAAACCGTCATCTGTGTGGTAGATCGCATTGAAGAGGGGGTCGCCATTTGCTTTGCCGATCAGGATGGAGCTAAAATTACCTTTCCTATTGGGGCCTTTACAGCCATTCGGGAGGGCGACGCCCTGTCTATTACTGTGGCAGTACAAAACGGCCAGCAAACTGTCCTCCATTTGCGTCCGGCCACGCCAGAGGAGCACAGAGATCGTAAATTGGAAAACGCGCAGCGGCTGCGCCGTTTGTTTGATAAAAATACATAAAACCGGAATTCCGGCATTGGAGACGAAGATGAAAACAAAAGCAGTAAGATTATATGGAGTAAACGATATCCGAACAGAAGAGTTTGAACTTCCCCCCCTGCAGGATGATCAAATCCTTGCCAGAGTTATATCAGACAGCATTTGCATGTCCTCACACAAGGCTGCCCTGCAGGGTGCTGCCCACAAGCGTGTGCCGGACAATGTTGCAGACTCCCCCATTATTTTGGGACACGAATTTTGCGGAGAACTGATTGAAGTGGGAAAAAAGTGGCAGGATAAATTTCATGTCGGAGAGCGTTTTGCCATACAGCCGGCCATTAACTATAAGGGTTCCCTTGCCGCGCCTGGATATTCCTATCACGATATCGGCGGCGGCGCTACTTATGTTATCATTCCAAACGAAGTGATGGAATGCGACTGCCTGCTTTCCTATCAGGGAGAGGCTTTCTATTGGGGCAGCTTGGCAGAGCCTATGAGCTGCATTGTAGGCGCCTTCCACGCGAACTATCACACAGATCCCGGCAAATATGAGCACCGTATGGGGACGATAGAAGGAGGCGCCATGGCCATTTTGGCAGGTGCTGGTCCTATGGGACTGGGCGCTGTAGACTATGCGATCCACGGTGGTCGCCCTCCGTCTCTTCTGATTGTTACGGATATTGATACAGACCGTCTTTCCCGGGCTGCTTCTCTGATTACCCCGGAGGATGCGAAGAAACACGGCGTTGACCTGCGTTACATCAATACTGCCGATTTGGAAAATCCTGTGGAATATATGAAAGCGCTTACCGGCGGCAGAGGATTTGACGACGTATTTGTATTTGCCCCGGTTGCTCCGGTAGTGGAGATGGCAGACGCGATTTTGGGACGGGACGGTTGCCTTAACTTTTTTGCAGGCCCTACCAATCCAAGCTTTTCTGCGTCCTTTAATTTTTATAATGTGCATTATGCCTCTACCCATATTGTAGGTACTTCCGGCGGCAACAATGCGGATTTGATTGAGTCCCTTCGCCTGATGGAGCAGCAAAAGGTAAACCCCTCTTGCATGATTACCCATATCGGCGGTTTGGATGCAGACGCGCAGACAACCATTGATTTGCCTAATATTCCCGGCGGTAAAAAACTGATTTACACCCATGTGACACTGCCGCTGACGGCCATTGCCGATTTCCGCGTCCAGGCAGAGAAAGGCGGGCAGCATGCCACGCTGTTTGCTGATCTGGCGGATATTTGTGAGGGGAACAATAATCTTTGGTGCCCCCAGGCGGAAAAACGCCTGCTGCGGGATGTTGATTTTTCGATGTAAATCCCTTTCTAATTCACACAATTCCGACTGTCAAGTGAATCATTGGAATTAGAAGAGGGGATCATGGAAAAATTTGAAGTGATTGATATAAAGCAATTGGATAGGGCTGAGCATTTTCACTTTTTTCTGCAGATGGAAACAGTAATTGAGGTTACTGTTAAGTTGGATGTCACAGAGGCAGTAGCAATGTGTAAAAAAGATGGAATCTGTTTTCAATCTTTTTTGCTTTTTAAAATTGGTCAAACGATTAATCAAATTGAAAATTTTCGATATGATATTTTTGATGGCAAGCTGATTCGGTGGGAACGCATTATACCAACTTTTTGTTTCTTTAATAACAGCAGTAAGTTATTCTATACCCTTTGTGTAGATATGGCAGATAATTTTCACGAATTTGATATATGTTACCAAAAGGAAAAGAAGCAATATGCTGATTGTAAAACGCTTTTTCCCCAAGAAAATGTGCCGATGAATATATTTAATGTCTCATGTATTCCTTGGTTACACTTTGAACATTTTTCTTCTAATTTTAAGAAAATGGAAAACCGTATAGTTAAGATGATAACAATCGGAAAATACAAAGAAGAAAATGAAAAGCTTATGCTTCCACTGACAATACAGGTGTCGCACGCTATTGCAGATGGCTATCATGTAGCTTTGCTTGTTGATAATCTGCAGAAAGAGTTAAATTTGGTTAATTTATAAATTGCAGTTTGCATGGCTGATGCCTTGTCCCGGAGGAATTATTTCGTCTTTGATACACATATTGGTGGGGCCAAAAAATATGTTGCTACTACCCTCTCATTTTGTTGTTTTTGGTAATTTACAAGGGCTTATATGCGCACGGTTAAGGTTAAATGACATTTCGTACATAGAAATTTACAAAGAAAAAAAAAGCGTCGGCTGGAGCCGACGCTTTTTTCTTTTTTCTTTAACCTGTAATACCAGAACGCTCTATACCTTGGATAATATATTTCTGTGCGAAAACATAAATCAAAAGCAGGGGCAGCAAAATAAGGATACCACAGGTGTTGGTAATCGCAGTGTTATACATGTTCGCCGCAGCAGATGTAATATTTAGGGATGTAGGAATCGCCACAATATCCGGCATCAGTGTAGGTCCTGCAGTGGTATAGAACAAATCTGTATAGAAATTGTCTGTCCACTGCCAGGAGAAAGCAAACATAAACACGGTGATCATCATAGGAATAGACAGTGGAATGATGATCTGAATAAAGGTACGGAACACACCGGCACCGTCCACATATGCAGATTCCTCCAACTCATCCGGTACACCCTTGAAGAACTGACGCATCATAAAGATATACAATCCGTTTTTAAAGGCCAAAGCGGTTGCGGACATAATCCACAGCGGCCAATAAGTATTGATCAGGTTCAGGGAGGGATTTTCCAGCAATCGCAGCCAGTCTACCACACCGCCGCCAAGCAAGTTTAGAATGCCCAAAATATCAAAATATCGGAATTCCATAAACATGGATAGCTGCAGAGTGGAGTGGGGCACGATCATGGTGAAGATAACGAGCAAAAACAGCAGATTGTTGAACTTAAACTTAAATTTTGCAAATCCGTATCCAACCAGGCAACAGACAAACGTCTGAATGAGTGCACAGGATCCTGCAAGGATAAAGGTGTTCAACAGTGCTGACAAGTACCCATTTTCCATTATAATTGCTTTATAAATATCCAATGTTGGATATTTTGGGATCAAACGCACCGTCACATCCACAAAGTCCTCGGGACTCATAAAGGAGGATGAAATCTTAGAATAAAACGGGAACAGTATTACATAACACACGCCAAGGAGCAGCAGGAACCGGAACAGGTACCAAACAACTCGCTTCAGAAAATACAGGGATAAAAACTTTGATCTGAGCCGTTCGAGAAGAGGTGTGCGATCAAACTCGACGCGGATTTTATTTTTGCTCTCTTTTTTTATTTTGGGAGCGCTTGGAACTTGATTTGTCATTTGCACAATCCTCCTTTCTTAGTCTTTTCTCTGGTAGAACACAAACAGACTAATGATTCCCGCAACAGCAGCTACTATAAGCATAACAAGCAGGAAGTACATCCATGCCATCGCAGAACTGATTACATTTCCATCGCCCGCTGTTTTATACAATTCGTTAACATAAGCCATAACCGAGTTACTACCGGACGTAAACGAGTCGATGACTGTATATATGGCATTTACCAAAATCATCGGAGAAATAATCGGCAAGGTAATTTTCCAGAAGGTCTCCCAAGAGGAAGCGCCTTCAATTTCGCAGGACTCGTAAATCGCCGGGGAAATTCCTTGCAGCCCTGCCAGGAAAATCAGCATCTGTACACCAGAACGGTTGACGATATCAAAAATGTTGTTTACCAGCGCGGTTACATTGGCAGCCAACTCGCTGCCCACAATCATATTGTCAAATAGGTTTTGCAGATCCGTTGCAGATAAAATTTCAGCAACACCGGATCCGCCGGCCCCTCCTGTATCGATTCCACCGGATTCGGAACCCATATAATCACCCAGCATATTGCCGGCATCAATATCCGCAATCAGTCCGGTAGTAAGCAAAACAGGAATAAAGAAAATCGCACGGAACGCTGCACGGCCAGCCATCTTTTGATTGAGCAGAAGGGCGATAAACAGAGAAAAGAGCAAAATTGCCGGAATCTCTACGATCAATCCTCCCAGGCCTGACAGCAGCGTTTCTACAAACTCTGCGTCATTCAGCGCCGCCTGATAGTTTCCAAGACCAACCCACACCAGTTCATAACCGCCGCCGGTGATGATGTCGATCTCATGGAAGCTATACTTAATGGAGTCAAAAATAATCGGAAGGTAAATCAGAAGGAAGCCCAAAAGAAATGGTGCAATAAACAACCAACCGGCCCTTGACTTCTTTGCCTGCAGGCTGGCGCCGCGCTTTCTTTCTTTCACAACGCCAAGTTCCTGCTGACTGGTTTTTGTTTTTTTCAAAAAAGCCATAGTATCCTCCTTCCCTTACCCGTCAACCCTGACGAAATTCAGCGCTTCCACTTCATAAGTTTCTCCGCCATAAGTTACAGTAACGTCGTATGAGTTATAGTTAATGATGAAGCTGGTGCCATTTTCATATTCCACACGCACCACAGAGCCGCTCACCGTTTCATATTTCTGCGTACTGCCACCAGAAGAAGCATTGCCCGAACTGGAACTACTGCCGCCGGAGTAATTGACTGCACCGCCGTTTCTCTGTGCTTCCAGTTCAGCACGCAATCTCTCCCGCTCTTCTTTTGCTGCTTTCTTTTCAGCGCTTTCCTGCTCTGCAGAAGAAACATCTTCTGTCTCATCTTCGTCTATAATACGCAGCGCATCCATAAACTCATGATCTACAATCTGCATTGTCTGCAAATCACCCAACGCCTCATTGACGATATTATAATATTCAATCATATCGTCTTTCCAGATATCGTAAGCAACAGAGTAAAATTTGTTGTATGTATCCGATTCTTTCAACGCGTTGGTGTTCTGGTAACTCAAAACAAAGTAAAGACTTGCGCCGTTTTCAATTGCCTTAAGCAATGAGTACTGTACATCTCCTTCCATGTTCAGTGCACTGCCTGTATAGTTCACATATCCGTGCAGCACCATGGACACAAAGGGAACTGACTCGCTGGCCCGCAGGAAATTACTGGACTCTGTCGGGATATCCAATATATGATCTGCGTAAGGAAGTACATATGCATTTCCGCCGTCCAACATAACATCATATTTTTCAGACAGCTGTTCCAGCAATTGTGTAGTAAATTTCTTAGAATCCTCTCGGTTATATGGCTCTTCTTCATCAAAGTCGGAGTTTAGATCACTGCCCAGTGTGGAAACAGAGACGGCTTTCGAATCATATTTGCCATAATCCTTATCAAACTTTTCGTAGAAATAGTCATACACAGACGGGGATATTGCCAGGGCAAAGTCGGATTCAAAACTCTGCATCGCCGCATCGTATTCCCGTTTGGACATATAACGGTCGTCAATGGACTTAATTAAATCCCGCTTTTCATGAACACCGTCAAACCAGTCCTCGCTCTTCATATATGCGAAGTCAAAGTCAGGATAAACGCCGAATCCGTTTTCCTCGCTACTGGCCAATAAATCTTTGAACCCTGACTTGCCGCCCAGCTCCTTCACCCAAGAAATTTTCGAAGGATAAGTATTATCCAGACCGCCGTTATAACTTCCTGTCAAACGGAAGTTGATATTGGAGATACCCTCCTCAGAAAGTTCCCCATAAATCGTTTCTATGTCGTCAAAGGTGGTCAGTGCGGTGTCTACCGTGACGGGGAAGGACAGCACGCGCTCTGTTGTTTTAATAGAGCCAAAGGTTTCCAGATAAAGGGGTACATCCTCCGATACATCGTCTGCCGTCAATCGGGTGATGATTCCGTTATCCTCCAGATAATCCCGGTATGCATCGGCCATACCCACATAAGAAGCTTCATAAAATTCTTCTTTATCCACGGATGCGGCCTTTGCTTCATCTGTCAACAGTACATAGTTTATGGTATAGGCTCCGGAATATTTCCGGTCTGTGGTAACCGTCCAGGATGCGTTGGTTCCTACAGAAATAGAATCCGCCAGGTTGTAGGTGTCTGAAGGACGGGGGTTAAAGCTTGCATATACATTGTTGTAGCTGTGCAGCTTACCGCCATGCTCACTCATAAGGGTTGCCATGGAATCTCCTTCGGTGATTATGGCAAGATAGCCTCTTTTTGAGGTTGCGGCCCCCTCGCTGCTGGACTGGGATGCATTTACTCCCTCTTCCACCACCGTTTTTTCCTCCACCACGCCGAATACCGGCATGCGCATGGTTTCGGAATGCTGTCCGGAGATCGTATGATATGCATAGTCTGCACCGTACATCTGCCCGGAAACATTATAGTTTGTGCCGAACACATCTTCAAATCGGATCAGTGTTCCCGATCCATCCGGAATAAAGGTGTATCCGGGGTTTTCAGAACTACCGCATCCCATAAAGGGAAGCATGGTAACGGATTTTAAAACAAAGTTGGATTCGTCAAACTGAATACCGTTTGCAGGTAGCCGTGCCTCGATCCCAGTGTCGGTAAAGGTATACTCAATGGCCATTTTGAAGTTGGCCGGCGCCTTATCCGTGTTGGTATAGTCACAGTCTGCATGGTCCTGATCCATTTCTTCAAAGGTATAGGTAGGACAGTACGCCTTAATAATCGTTTCCAGTTCTTCCAGCTCTTTGCTCACGATACCGGTGTCACACACATAGACTGCAAATTGCTTGGTTATAGGGAATGCAGCCTGGATTTCCTTTACGTTACGCTCCGTGAGGCTTACATCGGAGGTGTCATAAAGGGTGTAGAAGGACAGAAGCTTTTCTTTGTACGGTCCTTCCGGAATTTTATCCAGAATCATAGATTCAAAACGGGTTTTGGAAATCATACGGGGAACCAGACGGGTGGTCATCAGCTCACCTACCGTATACTCCACTCGCAGACCATTTTTTATGTTTTTAAAATCGATCTGCCCCCGCAGCGCTGCTTCCTTATAGGAATACATCGTTTTTTCTACATTGTTTTCTTCGTATGTTATAGCTAGCTGAGACAGCAGTCTTTCCTTGGTAGACGCAGACGCCCAGTTATAACCGGCAGCCACATCATACGGGTTGGAAAACAAGGAATCGCCTGTTTTGGTATCCACAAACGCAATTTCACCTGTAAACTCTTCAATCCACAGCTGATAATCGCCCTGTTCTCTGGCAAGCACCATGTCTCTAAGCTTTGCCTCAGGGGTTTTATACGCTTTTGTCATATAGTTGATGATCGGATTTCCCTCTTCATCCACTTTATCTTCATATGCCGCAGCAGTATCTATCACAGAGGTATATCCTACTGTTGCAATGGTTCCCACTACTGTGATCAGGGACAGGAGGACAGATAATATTCTTTTCATTTTCATTATTCCCTCCTTCCTACATCCTATATTGCAGCTCATCCACAATACTGAAGACGAAACTAACGATTTTTGTAATCAATGTGGAGAACAGCACCGCAATAAACATAATAAATATCATACCAACAATGGTCACTGCAGCAGTCAGCACGCTCTTTCCAAAGGAATAATCATGTGTGATCATCATACCAAAGAAGAGCAGAATTCCCATCCACAGGAACGCGATCGTATTGATGATGGAAATAAAACTGCCTTCTTCTGATACAAGTATATTGGAAAGCAGGGTGCTGGGAATAATCAGAAGCGGCAGAGGAACCAGCGCGTAGCAGCTTGCTACAAACACGTCGGAAAAGCTGCCTTCTCCCTCAAACAGGGTGGTAAGACACCAGTTTGCGATCACCCACAGAAGAAGTGGCACAACCACAGAAGCCAGGGTCATAAAAATGTTGGCTGTATTGGCGTTCTGTCCGCCGAAAATGTATCCGGTGCCCACAGTCTGATAGAAAAATGCAAGAACTGTTACGACCAGGATCACAAACGCACTGCGTACGCTGCCTCGCTTCTCATGTTTAAGATCCCAGAAACCGTCAAAGGGATGGAATATTACATGGAATGCATACAGCAGCTCCTCGCGGATATTCTTTTGTCCGACCTTCATAGCAGCAAGACGGTTGCGCTTTGCTGCATACCCGAAGAACTTCACAACCAGGATCGCAATGACAATTACAACGACCGGAATTAGTATGAAGAATTTGGAGATCCACTCTTTTCGGATTTCCCTGTAAGAATCGGAATATCCGCCGTTATCATAGGCCGCCTTGTAATAATCCATGGCGTCCTCAAAGTTTCCTTCTCGATACAGGGCTTTTGCAATACCCACATATGCTACGTCAAAATTGTTGTTCCGCTTGAGGATTTCGCGCCAGTCGCCGATCTCCGCATCATAATTGCGTTCATTTTGGTTCTTCAGCGCGTTGATCAGAATATCGCCGTACTCTGTCCTTCTGTACACAGTAAAGCTCATATTTGTCTTATCCAAAAGAAGCATTTGATCGCCTTGATATACGACCGCTTCGACGCTTGCAATTGATCCCAACTGGTTTCCGCCGTCCCCAAAGGCAAACAGCAGGTTACCGTTCTCATCATATGTAAATACCTTGGAGCGTTTCTCGTCGATGATGGACCAGGTTCCCTCGGGGCCGACAGCCGCATCAATAATTGTAGAAGCGCCTTTAATCGTGCTGGTTTGGGAAGTGGATACCTTTACCTCTCCGGAAGGAGGGTAGAACCCATTTCGGCGCATAATATCCGTACCGGATACATTCAGCTTTTTCACAGGCGCATAACTTCCGTCCTTGCTTTTGCCGGTAATGGCATTTTGCTGGGTGTCCTCATCGATAGAGGAAGTCGTTACATACAGGAAGTTATCTTCATCGATAGTGATGTTGTTATATTCTGTAGACACGACCGTCTCTTCATCGTCCTTGCCCAGGTTTCTCCAGAAGGCCTGCCAGGGAGAAAGGGTTGCTTTCTGCGCGCCGATATATCCGTAGAATTCTCCGCCGTCCCCCATAACGATGATACCTTCAAATGTGGTGGAGGATACCACAAACATTCTGCCATATTCATCTACTGCTACGGCAACCGGACGGTAAATGGAATTTTCCTCTATCAGCGAACTCTGTGGCTTGCCCACTGTTTTTACAAAATTTCCTTCTCGGTCAAAAATGACGATTCGGCTGTTTTCCGAGTCACAGGCATATATAAAATCAGAATTGATAAATACGCCGGATACACCGGAAAAGGTATCGGGTACGCCTTGTTCGTTTACAAAGGATTTGATGGTAAATTTATTTTTATAATATTTATCCAGTACATAAATAGCGTTTTGTTTTCCGTCTACAATGTACACATTTCCATCTTCGTCTACTTCCAGATCCCGCGGGTCCTCAAGGACAACGGAGTTTCCGGAGGAATCCGTTCCCATATATTCGGCGTCTACCACTTGGTCCGGCACATAAGCATCTGGAGAATACAGAACAAATCCTGTAGAGGAATATGTATAGGTAGTATACGGTGCCGCTGCAGATGCCGCTGCGGGCAGCACACACAATAGCGCCATCAGGACCAGGAGTATTTTTATTGATTTTTTCATAAATACCTCCTTAGTCTTTCATACCGCTGGATCCCATTGTTTCGATGATTCTGCTCTGTGAAATAACAAATACCACAATCGGCACGATCATCATAACAACAGTTGCGGCAGCCGAGGCACCGGAACGAACGATACCCTCGAGCAGTACTTGGTTGATTGTAAAGTTCAGTGTTTTCAGCTGTTCACTGTAAATATATATGTTTTGTCCAGTATTCCAAAGTCCCTGGAAGGAGTAAATGATCAGCGTGAGCCACGCCGGTTTTACCATGGGCATGGCAATCGACCAGAATGTCCGAAATTCTCCTGCCCCATCCAATCGGGCGCTTTCCAAAATTTCTGTGGACACGTTGGAATCAATAAACTGTTTCATCAGATAGAGTCCAAGCGGTGTTGCAAGGGCCGGAACAATGATCGCCCAATGCGTATCCAGCATTCCCATTTTGGAAATAATGACAAATATCATCAGCTGGGCTACTTCTGAGTTGATCATCAGGGATTTCTGAATTACCTGGAAGGTAAATTTGTGTCCCGGGAAAGGAAGCTTGGACAACGAATACGCACACAATGAGGAAAGAATCAAGTTTCCAAACGTGCCGCACACGGTAATAAACACCGTATTGAAGAGATACCGGGAAAAAGGTACCCAAGAGGTGTTGAGCAGATTGAACAGATCGGAAAAGTTTTCAAAAGACGGATTCGAAACAATCAATCTCGGCGGGAAGTAAAACAACTCGTCAAGCGGCTTCAAAGACTGAATAATCAAATAGTACATGGGGAAAAACATGAGTATGCCCAATAGGATCATGAAAATAGTAACCCCGAAGTCCCCGCCGGCGGAGCGGCTGAGCACCACCCGGTGCTTTCTTGTTCTTAATTTTTTCATCAGCTTTTACCCACCTTTGAGATCATCTTCTGCACCAGCATGTTTGTTCCAATTTGGAGGAAGAATAGTACCATGGAGATCGCACAAGCATATCCGAATTCCCACCGTGTCGTACCATATTCAGCCAAATGGTGGGAAAGGGTGTATCCCACATAGTCTGTTGGAATGCCTCCGCACAAGGTTGTAACCATGCCCCCAAATCCAAAAGCGCCTGTAATAGACATGATTGCACCGAACATAAGCTGCGGCTTCATACTGGGAAGTGTGATGTACCAAAGCTCCTGCCACCGGTTGGTAATACCATCCACGGCGCCCGCCTCCATCTGGCTACGGTCCAGTCCCTGGAAACCTGCAATAAAGGAAAGGAACGCGGTGCCCAACGACATCCACAAAGCAATGAAAATAACAGTTGGCATGATCAGCTTTGCATCCTGGAAAAAGAGAACCGGGCTGTCGATGATTCCCCAGTTCATCAGCCAACCATTGATAAGGCCATAGGAGTCTCCTGAAAATACATAGTTAAATACTACATAGGCTCCGGTACATAGGGAAGGTGCATAGAAAATCAATGTAACAAACGCACGCACATTCGGCGTTAGCTCATTGATGAACCATGCCACCACAAAGGACAAAATATACGAGCCAGGACCTATCGTGATAGCGAATATCATGGTATTTTTCACTGCCGTAATAAACAGGTCGTCATTGATGAACAAATTGATATAGTTATCCAGGCCCACCCAGTTCGGCATCTGGAGCAGGTTAAAGTCTGTAAAGCTTACAAGTATACCGGAGAAAACCGGAATTACCGTTAGCAAAATAAATAAAAGCATAAACGGCGCAATCATCAGATAGCCGATTTTATACTGCTTCATAAGATGCCAAGTCCATTGGAGCCTTGTCTTATCTCCATGGGCTATGACTTCTTTTTCTTTCTTAGCCATGTTGCTTCTCCTAATTTAGATTTGTGCGGCCCCCGGCCAGCCCCTTGGGGGCTGGCCGAGATCCTTTCATACCGGATTTTTATTAATGGTTCAGTTTTCTTCGAGCCACTCTTTATAGGAGAGGTCTGTATCACCGTTCTGGACTTCTGCCGTCCAGGATTCATAATTCTTCACAGAAACGCCGTTGTCATCCATCCAGTCTCTGAAAGAATATTCATATTCTTCCGAGTACTGCATACAGGAGTTATCCTCTTTTTCTGTAATATCATAGGTTTCGTTCCAGTATTCGCGCCACTGGCTGAAGTCATCCATTTCCATATACGCGCGGATTGCCTGCCACTCATCATCTACCATAAGCTTAAACTCTTTCCGCTTACGGGTGATCTCCCGGTTCATAACCGGCGTGTATTCCTGCAGCATATCGGATGCGTCTGCACCTTCCGAATAACCCCGGTTTACTACGAAGTTTGCATACCGGTCGATGAAGTAGCTGCCAGGGTAAGAAGGAACAGAGTAGGCAGATTCCAAACATGTCTGCAATGTCTTATATTCTGCATCTGTCCAAGGTTGCTCTGCGAGGGCCTCCAGATTTGCCAGCTGTTGCTTTGCAGAAGGACCAAGCAGCGCCACCATTTCTTCTGAATAGTCTACTGCATATTCTTTCGAACCTATGTAGTCCAGCAGATCCCATGCAGCTTCCAGATCTCTGCAGTCTCTTGTCATATATACGCCATCTGCGGCGGCCTCTACTGTCCGGTTAATCTCACCCGTTTCCTCATCCAATACACCAGGTGTCTGATAGAAGGTCCACAGGTTACTGATTTCCGGTGCAAATACAACTAAGGTATTATATAGACTATAATCGGACATAATGATCGGCATCTCACCGGATTTGAAACGGTTGGCCGCCTCAAACTGCTTGGAAAGGTCATATTGCTGAAACAAATTATTGATAAAGTCAAAAGCATCAACTACTTCATCAGAGTCGAATGCGCTGCGCATTCCTTCATCCTCCCAAAGGTCTCCGCCTCTCTGATACACAAAGGTCCGATAGTTTGCCTGAAATCCGATTTCCATATTATTAAACTGAAGTGTAGGGATCAAGGCAATTACATCATCCCAGGTTTTGGGGATCTCCAATCCCAGCTCCTGCATTACGTCATTGCGGACGAACATTACAGAAAAGCCCTGTCCGAAGGGGATCGCATACGTCTTTCCATATAGGGATAGACGGGCAAGCGCAGCCTCCGAAAACCGGCTGACAACTTCATCAAAAGTATCAAAATCGTTCAGGGGCAGGATGGCTCCACGGATCGCCATATCGGTAGGGTCGCCGGAGTCCAGCACGACGTCCGGACCTACACCTGCCAAAATAGACGGCAAAACTACGTTCGAACCGGTCAACTTTACGTTTGCACCAATGCCTGTTTTCTGGGTAAAGCCACTGTTAATCAGGTTTTTCATAACCTGCGCCGTATCACGTCCCTTAGATGTCCAAGCTTCCAAGGTCACACTGGATTCCGCCTCATCCGCTCCCTCTACACCTATTGCATTGTAGTCTGTGTAGAAGCTGGCGAGGAATTTTTTAAATTCAAATACGAAGGAATCCCAGCCTCCGTCTTTCCCTTTGGGCAGTTCGCTTCCAGCAGGCTGAATCTGAATGTAGTCCACCTGCAGATACTGCATGCTGGCCTCAGACAGCCAAGTACCCAGGGAAGAAATCCAGGTTTTGAGTTCTCCCATATTGGCCGCGATCTCTTTTTCATCGGTCACCATTTTTTCGATTACCAGCGCAGCCTGTTCCAGTGTGGAAGTATTTTCCGAACGACCGCCGTTCATTTCTAATATGTAGTCTACCAGCTGGGTAAGCACACCCTGCTGTCTGCCAAGATCTTTGATTACATCCGGCATGATCCGGCTGAATCCATAGTCCCGGTTTGCATCCGGTTCAACGCCGGTCAGCTTCACCAGTTCCATGTAGTCGTCGTTCAGGCTATCCACTGTTTCAGCTACCTGGCGCAGGATGTCTGTAAACGCGCCTTTGGTCGCCTCAAACTCCAGAACGTAGATTTCTCCCTCTTCAAAGTAGAATTGGAAGGTGGTGTTGCCGTCATTCAGCGCCGCAGACTGCCATTTCTGATCATAGGGGAACTGACAGTTCTTAGCTTCAATAAACGGATACTCCCCGTTAATTTTCAGGCTTCTGGAGGTATACATACCTTTCACAGTCGACTGTTCATATCGCATGGTAATTTCATACAGACCAGAGGCGGGGCACTCAAATGTGTATCGGATCCACTGTCCGGAGTTAATCCATTTGTCTCCGCCTATAGTATTTCTGTAGATCAAAGCAGGATCCTGGGGGCTGGTCCCGGCAGATGTACGGTCATAGATGGGATAAATAGTGTAGTTCGATACAGAATCGGGCATTTCTGCTTCCAGCTTAATAGGATCTGCGTCTGCAGCCTCATAGCCCTTTTCTTCATATTCCTGCAGCACTTCCTCATACGTAGCAGGATCTTCATATGTATAGAACGTAAAGCTTTCAATCGCCATCGGCTCCCGGATTCCCTCCAGGGTGATTACATTTTCGCCGGCTTCCATATAAAACTCCAGCGGTACCGTGTAATACCCGTCCGGATCCTTCACATCATACACGTCCCAGACAAAATCCACTTTCGGGGAAGGATTCAGCTCGTTGCCAAGAGAATCCTTTATAAAAGCAGTTTCCCTGTCATCGCTTTCATATTCATATGCCCAAGTTTTTGTAATGCGCAGGAAACGCGCTTCATCATACGGCGCCTTTCCGTTCAGCGCAAAGAGACGTTCAATGTCGTTTGTGCTGTCGCCGGTAGCGCTGTAGCTAAGGCGAATCGCATAAAAGCCGCTTTCCGGAACATCAAATTTCCAGGAAACACTTCCGGACTCGCTGACGATCAGGCAGTCTCTGCCTTCCCAAGTGGTCTCCTCCACTTCGGCATCCTCTGTTTTTTCAAAGTAATCCCGGGCATCGACCACAAACTCCTTGCCCGTACGGGGCACTTCTTCGTACCCATACTTTGCTTTATAATTTTCATAAGTCAGCAGCGTATATTCATCCTGAAGCTGCTGCAGTGTTATTCCGGTGGATGCATCTCCCCCGGCATCCGCCGCATCGTCGGTATCCTGGGCAAATACCGGCACCGCGGATCCAATCAGCATCAACGCGCCCAGCGAGAGCGCCAGAAGCTTTTTGGCTTTTCCTGTTTTCATACGAATTCCTCCTGAAATGTGCCTTTGGGCAATCTGCTGCCTTTGGTTTGACAAGCTGCAAATGCAGCAGAACAGCTGTCACAACCTGCCTTTCCTATCTGGCCGTGACAAAACCACTGGGACAAAATATAACCTTTTGCCCCATTTGTATACAATATATGATAACACAAGCCCGATTCTATGTCAAGTTGCTACATAATAATATGCATCTGATGCCAAAGGGAGAAGCGGGCAAAAATCCGCTTCCTTTTTCCCGGGATTTTCCATTTTTTTAATATGGAAAAAATTGGTGCGTTTATTTTTTTAATAAAGTTTTTCTTTTGTTATTTTTATTAACACATTCTGTATATATACAGGATTTTTTCACAGTTCAATCACATAATATAGGATTCATTTCGCTATAATGTTTTTAATACTAACATTTTTGTGAAATGTGATGAAATTGTAAAAATGTCGTAAACGTAAATTTGCGACGAATTTTTTTGTGATATTTTCACATAAATTTTGTTATTTTTTTTCCATATGTACAAGTTGCACAATTTCAAAAAAATAATGCATGTATTTCCTTTTTGGGAGCATTTTCCCAGTCTATGGGGAAGAAAGCACCACGCTGCCGCTGTCTGAAAGCAGGAAGCACGGATGTTCCTTTTCCAAGGGAAAGAGAAAAGGACGTTCTTTTTGTAATGTGACAAAAGGAACCAAAAACACAGAAAAGG
>CANQWE010000023.1 GCA_947627475.1 uncultured Clostridia bacterium | reverse complement strand
CTATACCTTTTTCCAACCGCCTGCCTTTCCACATCTCCCTCATTTTGGGGCTTGACTTTTAATAGTTAATCTTTCCGGGCAGAGTTTAGAGTCCACCAGCGCCATGTCGATGGTCTTGATCCCGATACGCTTGCCCAAGTATTCCTGTAGAAACGGCGCCTGCTCGGGAAAACAAAGCACCTCGAACTGTCCGGTCTGATGCCTGGTTGCTTCGCGGAATCGAATCAGTCTTGCAAGATCGCTGCCCAAATATGAGAAAACATATCTGCCTTCAATCAACGCATCGTACTCGAACATGCCGCGATTGTAAGATCTCACTTCAGGCTCGAACAGCAGGGACATCAGCTTTTCGTTCCAGTCCGGTACGCAGAGGAATCGGAGCAGCTGTATCCCAAAATGATTCATGGGCACGAAATGCACATGGCGGTAGATCGAATCGAATCGGAACTCCATCCGGCGGGTTCCATCTGACTCCAGCAGCGTGTTCATTGCTACGCTGTCAGACTGACCGAGAAGTATCGCGGAGTTAAGCTCGGATACACCGGCATTCATGCGGGCTACCTCCAGCAAGCTGTGCTTCGCCTTGAACTCGCCCATGCCATTCCACTTCATCGTCGCATCACGGGTGTTGTAAACTGCCATGACAGTCCCGGGTGTGAAGATGGCTCCGGTCAGTCGGGTGAACATCGTTTTCTTCTGCTCGATCTGACCGATCTGCTTCAGACTCTTTGCGAGATAGAAGCTCGGGGACTTCGGGACGACCGTCAGCAGCTGTTCGTTCTGCAGGGTCGGAAGCGCATAAGGACGGTACTCCATACCGGCCCGCATACACATGGCCACCGTCTCAGCAACGCGGTGATTTCTCTCCCGGTGAGATGTATTGCTGGATAAATTGTTCTTGATGTAGGCGTCACGATAATACTCCTCGGCGCCGAGCAGTGTCAGTATGGGGAGCGCCGTTCTGTTATAGAGTCGGATGGTCTTGGATCTGCCTTTTCCAAGAACACTCAGCATACGACCGGTTATCTCTGTGTCAGTCTGAGGGAGGCGGTAGGTTTGGCGCGTGGTCATTTTACGGATAAGCGCCTTGTAGACCCGTTCATTTCCGAGCAGGTGCATGGAACCGGTCGGAAATTCTCCCACAACAGACATGATTTTGAGCAGCGTGAGCGCCTGACTGCCTGTGCGGATGTATATCATCGTGACGGACCTCCGCTTTGGCGATTTTCGGCATCGTGACTGCTCTCTTTGCCGAATTTCGGTCCTGTCAAGCACCCCCAAAATGCCGATGAATACAGGGAATTTCGCTTGTCCGAAATTGTGTCATTTTGGAGGGGCTTTTTTCGCCCATTTTTACATATGTTTTTTGCGCCCAAAAAGGCGGTTTTCATGGAGCAACACCCCCTTATCCGGCATGGTCGATTCTGTGACCAGCCACATGGGAAAATCCTTTCGAGGAATCACATAAACTTCCGTCCGATCCTCCGATGCTTCCGCACTGCAGTAATAGTGAGAGCATACCGAGGGGGCATCGTCGGGCATTACATATAAGGCCACAATGTCCGAAACCATGTTGACTTCGATGTTGTCGTGGTCCCGTTTCTGTCGCTCCGGCCGTGCCCGATCATACACATGGCGGAAGATCAGAACACAATCCAGAAATCGTGTCGGCGGCTGCTTTTCAAAAAATCGCCGCATCGCCGGATAGAGAAAAGAGCGGATATAATCCGCAGAGCCTTCCGCCTTCTTCGGGAGTAGTGCGGGAAAGCGGACGGAAAACCATCCTTCATCGGTAAATCCGATCTCCACGGGAATAATTTCTGCCATGACCGCCTCCACATCTGCATCGGCTTTGGGATTGCCGGTGTATGCAGGGAGCACTCTGGTCAGCAGCACCGTCTTTTCAGCAATTTCCTCCAGCTTTAAGGCTCGGTTGTAGCTTTCCTCCGGATCGCCGTTTTCGTAGAACCAGCGGACGGCAGCCGCCTGATCCCGTAGCCGTTTGATTTTCTTCTCGATCCTTTCGAGCGCGATCAGGTAATTATTTTCCGTGTTCATCCTGTGCTGCCTCCTCTGAATAAAAAATAACTTCCGGTTCATCACCGCCGTGAAACTCCACGGTTGCGAACAGGCACGGAGCCTTTGGCAAGCGGAGCTTCGGGGCGACGGAGATGTTCGGAAGGACAATGATGTATTTCAAATCATCTTCTGGCTGGAGAAGTCGAAGTAAATGTTCTTCTCCTTCATACAAAACCACGATTTCATATCCGGTATTCTCCTTGAGGAAGAAGAGCTGCGACGGATAGACTGCCGGGTAATGGGCCAAAGGCTCGACCTGATCTACAAACTTCAAAAGCACCCAAACAGCAAGGATCAAACGTTGCTCCGGTTTGCACATCGAATCCAGCCCGAGATAGTAGCCGCCGCCGACATCTGCGATACGAAGATCTCGCTTCAGATTTCGCAATATCTTTTCGGAAGTCTTATCGTCCGGTTTGTTCAGCAAACGGATCAGCTGGGTCTTGGGCAATGCGCCGTACTGGGAGAGCCATTTGATCACATGCTGCTCGTCCTGTAAAATCATAAAGAAATTCACCTCCTGTGCGTATTCGTATTGAAATGTGCATTTTACTCGGAATGCGTTTGTTCCTGCTGGCGTTTCAAAAGAATCGCCGCAAGCTCGGCGCGGTCTGTCGTGATCATTTCCTGCTCGTCTTTCGACGCCTTCACAACGACCGGAACCTTATTGCTCCCGCTGAAAACAAGCGCCTCACCTCGCTCGAAGCGGGTAATGGATTGAAGCTCCGTTTTGGTCAGATTCAGAACATCACGGACATACTTCGCTTCATCCTGCTCCAAATTGAGGATGATCTTATTTTTGCTGTTATTGATAATGGCGCGGCCGTACTTGCCGTCCTCCAATCCGAAGAAATCGGAGATGTCCTGACAAGCCGAAACAGCAGCGCCGCCGAAACCTCGAATGGTTTTGAATATGGTCAGACAGAACTCAGCCGCCTGCCGGTTTGAGGTGGTGCCGACCAGCTTCCAAATCTCGTCGATCATGATGGCTTTCTTTTTGGTAAGGTCCGATTTCACTGCGTCCCAGATATAATCGAGAACGATCATCATACCGACAGGGAGCATCTTGCCCTTCAGTTCGGAAAGGTCAAAGACAATGTACTTATTGTCAAGGTCCACATTGGTCTCCCGGTTGAACGACTGCGCCGAACCCGTAACAAAACGGCTGACGATTACCGCCAGCCGTTCGGTCATGGGATTATCAAGCAGGTGTCGGTGCAGGTCGCCCAGGATCGGCATCTTTTTCATTACGGGAGGCGATGCCGCCATGTCCTCGTAGACCGAGGTGTTGTCATGGGTGATCCCGAACTCCGCATAGGTTTTAATCAACGCCTCGTCCAGCAGCTGTTCCTCCTCGTTCGTCATATCGGGGATGAGCAGTGAGAAGAAGATCATAAGCTGCTGAATTTTGTTTGCCAGCATAGAGCCTTGCTCTGTATAATCCATCGCATCAATCAGCTCCATCTCCGGCGCAATGGTATGCCGGATAGCCATGATATTGATGCAGTGGGGAGAGCCGGGGGCAATTCGGATAAACTGTCCGCCGATACGGTTGCAAGCTCTGCGAAACTCATGTCCTTTGATGGGAGCGATGATAAAGCACTGAATGCCGCGCATTCGCATCCGCAGGGCAAGCAGTTGCAGCGTAAAGGTTTTACCCGCACCGCTGGTGCCGAGCAAATTGAGGTTGGCATTCTTATTCTTTTTGGTATTGAACAGATCCACGATACAGAGCGAGTTGTTATGCCGGTTGACACCCAGCAGCACACCGCTGTCATCGGACATCTCAAAGCTGGTGAACATATAGGTAGACGCGGCGCCGCTGGTAAGCACATTCCGCTGCGCCTGTTTTTCAAGCGACGGGACGATCTTCAGGAACGGCATGACCGATTTTAGGGTGGCTTCCTGTTGGAACCGGCAGTCGCTCACCATGATATCCATGGATTTGAGCATATCGGTGACCTGCTGCTTGCGCCACAGCAGTTCTTCATAGGATCTGGCTGACACCGTGACGAACACGGACATATAGAACAGATCCTCGTTATTGCTGGCAATGCCGTGCTTGATGTAATAGCCGGCTTGAATGGAATTGGTCAGTTCTTCATAGTCGGTACTGGTATCCTGCATGCTTTTCAGCTTGGTGCGGTTCAGGCGGATCCTTTGAGCGACCTTATCGATGGTCTTGCTGCGGTTTTCACGGCGCAGGTGAACATCCACATCGACACCCTCGCCGGCATTGATCAGTGCCGACATCCAGCCGGCACGGACTCTACCGGGATACCCGTCGCCCTTGATGTAAAGGAACGAATAGTACAGACCGTCCATGATGATATATCTCGAATGGGACAAGTCAATCCCTCTCGGTGCGATGAAATGCGCCATACGGATATGAGGAACTTCATCCACACCGATGACTTTGTTCTTAGCTGCCATCGTGTCGATTACGACGCGCTCTACACGGGAAGAGAAAGGCTCGTCCATGCAGGAACGCCGGTTGAAGAACATATACAGAATCTCCGCCGTTGCTTCATCCGGATCGCTCGGCTGCAAAATGTTATTCCCGCACTGCATAAAGTAGGCGCGGGCATTCTGCTCGGCAGTCTGGAGCGCACCGTAGATCTGCGCCAGGTCTTCCGTTTCATTGCGTCGCAATTCCTCATACTGAAAGATCAGGAAAAAGCGCCTTGTCAGCGCTTCACGGTTTCCGACATCCTTAACGAACCGGATATAGTCTTCACCCAGCGCACGGCACTGTTCGTTCGGCTCGATTTCCAGTTCAGACCGTACCATGGCGATGTGTTTATCGGAATCCGCCTTGCGCGTCATGCTCTTGAATTGCAGACGCACCGGCGAGATTTTAAGCCATGAGGCAAAGGAGCAGATGATATTGAATTGTTCCTCGTCAGACCGGAGCATGAAGTTGATCGGCTCGATCTCCAGAATCTTCAGATAGCGTCCATCCGTTGTCGTGATGACGCCGTGACTGATATCCTTGACAGGAATAAAATCCTGTACGAATTCAAGCTTTTCGTTTCTTTTTGCTGCGGTCCTTCTTTTTCTTGATTTGCGCTGCGGCATATTTGTATCCCACCCTTCTAAAATGGAGTTTGCGGCGTTTTTTCAGATATTTGAAAATGTGACCGAGGTACTGAAACAGAGAGTACCCGTCAATGCCCATCATCGAAACGACCGCCAGCGGCAAAACCGTCAACGTCATTACAATGATGCGGACGATCCCGGGCATCGGGATCAGCATAAGTTCCGGATACCCTAAAAGAACCACCAGAATGCCGGTTTCCACGGCATTCCTCGGTTCCAACATTCCGCCGAACAGTTTACCCGAATCGGTGTAGTTCGCCGGAATCGCATACACATTGTTGTATTCTCTATCTTCCACTTTTTCACCTACCTAACCTGTAAATTGTTGCCGTCGTGGTGTAACGGCCTAATCGCAGGGCTTCGTTGTGATCCGGGACAAAGATATCTACACGGTGGATATCATTCTCGATCCCAGAGCCGCCGCGGTCCTCTACCGTATACAAGGTTCCGTTTATCATGATCTGCGTCCCGAAGGGATAGTAGCTCGACATCGCCACCATACCGCGGGCTGCCTGCTTTCCGCTGGCCGTGATCCCGTCAGCATTGGATCCGCAGCATTTCTCGCAGGCGCAGTAGTGCGTGACATCGACTTCTATCGTGTAAAGCGCTTCGCCTGTGGGCGTACTGCTTGTGACAAGAGCGTCGAAGTCTATTTTCGAGGGTCTGCGAAGCTGTAAACTGCCTTCATAGCTCGGCGTATTGAGAATAACGCCGGTGCCGCTGGAGGAGTGGACCCACATCCGGGCGCCGTCCTCCGAATAACCGGCAAACATAAGTACATGGTTCCAGCCGCTGCCGTCTGATTCCATCAGAAATCCGAGGTCGCCGGGGAGCAATTCGTCTGCCGTGATCGAATAGGAGTTTTCCCACTGACCGCCGGTTCCTGCCTGCAGGCTGACGCCCAGCGCGGTTTTATATACCCAATCAGTAAATCCGGAGCAGTCCAGACCGTAGGGACGGATCGTTCCGCTGGATGGAGAACCAGCCGCAGTGACCAGCTTCGGCGTATTCCATTCCTCGTTCCAACCTGCGGCGGATTTGCCGCCCCAGAAGTACGGAACCTTACCGACGAGAGAAAGCCCCGTTTCCAAAAGGCGCTTTCGGGTTGCATTACAATTCTGCCGGTTGAGAAAAGCAATCAGCTCGGCGTCCGTCAACGGGACAGCCGAACCCGAAGCTGTCGCCCCGTAAATAGTCGCTTTCAGTGCGGTGGCCATATTCTGAATGGCCTCGCCGTAGGTGATGTTGAAGTTACCGTAGGTGGCATTCAGGTCAATCCCGAATGCCGTGGCGATAACTGAATTATTAAAGGGATGAATGGTACACGCAACATATTTGATTGTCTCAACCGTCGGGGCAATCGTTTCCGTACCGTTCTTTTGATAATAGGAAACCGATTTTGTCCCCGAAATGGAGCCGTCGGTATAAACCGGAACCGTAACGGTGACGCTTTCATATGCGTCAATCTCAATGGATTCCATCGTTTCCTGTGGTTCGCCCCGTGTGTAATAGGTCCTTGTCTCTGTCTCGTAGCGATACTGCGGTACACCATTGATGGCGCCGGTTTGAACCGTGCGCGTGACGACTGTCACCGTAACAGGTTCGTAAGCATAATAGACGCCGGGGACGGTGTATTGCTCTTCCTTTTCCTCATATGTAACAGCGAACATATCGGCGGCGACCGATTGCAGCTTGGCCATCATATCGTCCTTGCTGGTGTTCTGCTGCTGCAAAGAGGCAGAGTAAGCGGCCAGAATGTAACAGGCATCATAGCCCGCGCTGCTTTGCGCATAGTTAATTAGCGCATTCATGGAAGTTTCACGGTCATAACCGCCGTCCGTGATGATCCTATCAACTTCATCGAGCGCCATCTGATAGCCCAGGTCAACAGCATCCGATACCGCATCGGACATCTCCGAATAGACTGCGGTGACTGTCGTGCCCTCGGCCGGCTGGGTGCCGTTTGTGCCGAAGATCGAATCGAAAATAATACTCGGCAGAGATACAACCATCACAACGAGAAAGACGACCGCAAGGCAGATACAGACCAAAATCTTGAAAAGCGTATGGCGCATGGACCATAGGGCCGCGATTGCCGCACCCCAAGGACCGCCTGCCGCCGTACTTGCGGCGATCTCGGATACGGCTTTACCGGATTCGACACCGGCTTTTACCACTCCGGCTGCGGCTTTGGCCGTTGCCTCCGCACCTTTTTGGGCAGCTTGTTTTGCAGCCTCTTTTCCTGCTTGCTGCGCAGCTTTCGCCGCATTGCCCGCAGCATTCCCAAAACTGTCCTGACCGTCGCCAATCTGCTGCTTTTGCGGCTCTGACATGATTTGCACCTCCTTCATATAAGAAGCAGCCGGACTCCTAAGAATCCGGCTGCCCATTGATTATCGTTTTCTCTTTGGCGGCTTGTTTCCGCCGGCCTTATCGCGTGGTTTGGGTTCTTCAAAGCGAGACGGCGTTGTTTTGTACCGCACGGTCTCCACCGATACGGTCCGAACATTATCACCGTCATAGACCGGCTTTCCGTTCTCGTAGACTGGCTTGCGCTCCACAGCAGCTTGACCGCGGATTGCATACCACTGGTTTCCGCCCACATCCTCGTAAACCTGGTAGTCGCCACGGGGAGCGGCATACTGGGTTGCATCGTAGAACATCGTACCGGAGCCGTCTGCATGACGGACTTCCAGATTGCCCTCCAAACGTTGCGATCCGTCCACCTGCGTAACCTGTTGCTCGTATCCGGGCATAAACTGCTGGAACTGCGCCTGGTTATAGGCGAGCGCTGCTTCACCTGTCTCAAAGGACGGCGTTTCAGCCTGTTGCTGCATAGCGTACCACTCTACGCCGTTGGAACTCTGCATCGTTGTATGCGGAGCTTCCGGCTCGTCGTAGTAAGCGCTGTTGTACCACATGGAGTTGCCGCCCGAAGGTGTGGTCGCTTCGATAGCGCCGTCATCCACAGTACGCAAGGTTGTTCCGTCCTCCGCGCCGGGGAATGTTGCCGCAACCTGCGCAGCTTCCGAAGAACTTCCGGAGAAGTCGGGAATATCGTAGAAACTGCCGGCTCCTTCGCCGCTTGCCATCTGATACCACTGACTTCCGTCAGCTGCCATAACAACAGCATGTGGCGCATCGGGCTTATCAAACTGTTCTGCGCTGAACATCTCGACTGCTGATGCCTTACCGTCTGCACCGACTGCCGTCGTACTGATCTGGCCGCCGGTGATCCGGGTTCCTGACAGTTTATAACCGTCAAACTGAGGCATGTAGTTGCTGAGGCTTCGATCCGCGATATCACCGGCAATGGTACCGGAGACATTCGGAGAACGAGCCGCAACCGAGGCAATCGAATCGCTCGTGAGAACAGCGCCGTTACGGGCCGCCATTCCGCCAAAGGTTCTGCCGACAAAACCGATGGTTCCACCTGCGCCTATGCGGGAGCCGCCCTGTACGACAGCATCACGCACATAGGAATTGCCCTTGAATTTATTTGCAAATCCAGCCGCAAAACCGCTTGCACCTCCGCCGGCACCAGCACCTGCCGCAGATGCAGCTGCACTCCCACCGTGGAACACGCTGCCTGCGCTGCGGAATCCTCCGCCGACGCCGGTGATGACGCGGGCCGCCATCAACATTTCCATCCCCATACTGGAACCGGTCTGGGCAACATTTAAGCCCATAGAGGCCAAGTATGAGTCAAAACGCTGAGCAGTCTTCAGGAATGCGAGCGCACAGAACAGCCACAGGAAAATGCTTCCTTGTCCCGTTGAAAGCGCACCGCCGTTCGCTGCATAGTAGCCCATTGAAGAGTTGAAGCCTCGTAAGAACCACACGTTCATCACCAAAAGCAGGAGCTGTGAGCCGACCATGCGGCACCAGGATCTGAATACAGGCGTTGTGGTTTTAGATGCACCCATGGAGTAAGCCAGAGGCGAGGTGTAACAGAGCACGCCGACTACGATGTATCGCTCCACGACCTCAAGCAGTAACTTGAAATAATTCCAGCCCAATGCAATTTCCAGAATAATCAGGAGCAACAGGCCGACCACCGAGACCACCGAAACGATAGTTGTCAGACCGTTCGATAACACATTGCCAATTCCGGCGAAGGTGAAGTCTTCCGCTGTCATTGAGAGATCCATCAGAGCTGTGTAGGGCGCTCGGGCAATCTGCAATACCAGCGTGAAAATTGGTTTGGCATATCCGATCAGCAATGCAAACAATGCACTCCGCGTTATCAGCACCAACGGATTTTCTGCTTCGGTAATCGGTCCTCCGAATGCACGAAACAACTGCCAAACGGTAATCAAGAATAGAATCGCCCAAGCCGTGTACTGCATCACGCTGAATGCTTTTGTGACAAACGGGAAATATTCCTCCATCGCCGTCATTTCCGTACCCAAGGCGTTCAAGAACAACCCGGATACTGCGTCCATCAGCTGCGTTACAATACTGCCGACCCAATTCACGATCCCTTCAAATATCCAGTCAAGCAAAGTTGATCACCTCCCATCTGGCTTGACCGGAGAGTCTTACGGCGTGTAAGTACCGCCGGCGATGAGGGGCTGCAGATACGCGACGATAAAGCCGAGCGAGTTCAGAACGATCCATGTGATCACGATTCGCTTGAGCCAGCTCGTTGCCTCATCCACCGCACGCTGGTTGCGAGACACCATTCGCACAACCAGCGCAATGGCTGCGACCGTGACTGCGACGATGGTGCTGATGCCGACTACCTTGCCGTACACATCCTGCATAATCGTGGAGAAACGATCCCAGATCGTATCCGCCATAACAGGCTGGAGCGAAATGAGCAGTGCCGACCCCATACCGACCATCGACCAGTAGGCCGCTTGCAGTCTGCCGCCGATTTTCTTTTGCTTGACCATGCCGATTTACCTCCTTCTTGAAAAATCAGGCATAAAAAATGCCGCCTCCGTTGCGGTTACGCACCTCGGAAGCGGCTTCTCTCATGCCCGATCCCACTTTGGGACGATACCATTGTATCACTTTGGGGTTTGCATGTCATCGGCTTGACCTTGCCGATTTATAGGCAACTTCATACTTTTTATAGGCATTTTGTTGCCTTTTTGTTTTCACTGGTTCTTTTCGATCAAGGTGAGGATCTCAAGCCAGAAATCCACGCTGCTTGTGGGGGCTGACCAGAGTCGAATGGAAAGAATTGAGGTTGCCTGCTCACGAAGCCTATAATACTGCCGGGAGGAAAGGTTCAGCCGGTACAGAAGCTCTTTGTGGCTCAGCTTCTCCGGGGCAATATAGGTCAGGTAAATCAGCTCATAGAGCTTTTCACCGTTATCCGGCTTATTTTTAAGTACGGTCAGAGCCTCATCCAGCCGTTTCAGCAGCATCCGGGAGTTCATCACGCTTTCCACATGGCGTTCCGCCTTATGATTGCCCATTGCCATCTCAAAATCCAGCTGTCCGAGCAGCTCATCCACCGTTTCATACTGTTTTTCCAGTTCTTCGGCTATGTCCTGCGGGGCGCAGGTGATCACCCACACAAACAGGCGGTAGTGCTTTAACAGCATTTCCGTGTTGTGATAAGCTTTTTTGCGTTTTTCCTGCTGAGCAACGCGAATTTTCTCATTGTCGATCCGCTGATCGGCTAAAACGCCTCGCTTTGTCAGAAGTCCGATAAACGCTTCGGACTGCGACCGGATCTTGTCTTCCTGCTGTTCATACAGTGATTTCTTGTCCTTGTCATCCATATGTGAAATACTCCTTTGCAAATATGTTGAGATCCGTCCAGTCACATGGACCGCGGATGTGATTCGTGAATGGGACGGCAGGAGAGTCTTGATTCTTACCCTTGCAGTCATATTCACACTTCTTACAATTCCAACACAGAGAAAGATACGCGCGATATATAGGGGCGAAAAGTGCAACGCGATTTTCAGGCTCTTCATTCTGATCAATATGGAAGAGAGTGAGGACAACTTTTCTGCTATACCAGGCGATCAGTCGGTTCAGATGATCGTGGTCGCTGCCTGTCCTATACGCATTTGCCCCGAGAAAACGCACCTCATCAATAATGCGCACAATATCCTCCTGCGTGGGCATTGTAAGCTCTGTACCCGTGGGGTATAATGTATTGAACACGAGACAGCCGTAAGAACCGTTCAGACGAACCAGTCTGAAGACATCCCCATGCTTTTTGAAAAAACGAAAGACCTTCGTCTTTTCCCAGTTCCAACGCCTGCCAAGTGATTCCAAAGTTAATACGGCGCCGTATTTTCCATACTGAATTGCCGGTGCCAAACAAGAAAACGCATTGCCGGGATCCTCGTAAACCGTGTGGCACCAGAGATCCAGCCATGCGTCTGATTCTTCAAATATATAATTCTGTTCTGCGAGTCGATCCGGTATGCTGCGGGGAAGGCATAGAAACCCATACCCATCTGTCGCATATACCGTTCCATCCATACATTCTGCTCCGGAACATTTCATGACCCAATCGGATATCTGATAGGTCAATTTCTTCGTTTTTGGATTTAACTCATATTCGATATATCCGAATTGTGACAGCTGCTGCATGATTCCCAGAGCCTGTGTTCGGCTCCTGACGCCGAGAATGCTCTTTAACCCAGTAATTCCACCTGCCCACATTCCGGGGCATACAGCATTGATATGGCCGCAGTAGGAGGCTTGTCCCTTACGAAACGCTACTCGTGATGCGAGCTTTGCCCATGCACCCATTACGCCCTTGCCGTTCGGAAGATGCGAACGCAGCAGCTTGACCCACTCATATCGCATCAAGCATTTCATAGGTACACCTCCTCAAACTGTTTTCAGGCATGAAAAAAGGGCGGTCTCTGTTAAGAAACCGCCCGGCAATCTACAATATTAAATTCTAACGGTCAGACCGGGGAGCCGGTATTGGGACAGACCGACTAAATACCAGTCATCTGCCATCTCGATCCGTGTGGGAAGCCACTCACCGTGAACAAGAACTTCCATCGTCGTTCCGCAGTGCAGACCACCGTAGTAATCGCCCAGACCGAACCGGATATCCATACGACCGGACTCATCATCATAAATCAATACACTTTGCTTCATTTGAAAGTTCTCCTCGTATAATATAAGCATAGCCCGGGGTAGAGAAGTCTAAACCGAAAAGCCGTTTTTTCAAAAAGAAAGGATCGGACGATTCCTCACCCGACCCCTTCATGTGGCAGTTTTAACTTGATAGTCAATTCGCTGTGGTTTCCGCGTCTCCTTCCGATTTTATTTTGAACTGAATCATACTCACCCCAAGAATTATGTAGGTTTGTCTGACTTGGGTATATTATAGCACTTTCATCGCCCTTTGCGTCTAAAGCAGAAGAAGCTACCGCGTTGGAGAATCCTGTGATTGGAACCAGCGTTCCGGCGCCGGCATGTTTGGCGATTCGGTCAAAAACGCCGATACCGGTAAGCAGTGCTGCAATAAAAATTAGGGTGACGGACACCAATGTAGCTGCATCTTTTTCTTTTAAAAATGTCATGTAAAGCTCTTTTAATCCCTGGGCGACAGCACAAATAAGACCGCCGTATAGAAACGCATTGACACAATTCTTAGCACAGGGCGATTTTTTCGCTCTGGCATCGGCATATTTTTTATAGGACTTTTTATCGATTTGCATGTAATATGCTTCCTTTCCAATGATCTGTCATGAAATAGTATTTTCCAATGGGATCACTTTTAACCGCTTAGTCATGAATATTTCATTGACATTCATTTTTTTCTTGTGTATAATGAATACATAATGCGAGCAGCGGAAATGGCTGCGAACATTCAATAAAATCGTATGGAGGGGTATTATGGCACTTTGGGAGGATATTGCAAAAAGCGCAAAGGACGCAGCCGCCTATACTGTAAAGAAAACAGAGGAACTGACATCTATTGCAAAGATCAAAATGTCTATTCGCAGTGAAGAGAACAATCTGGATAAGTGCTTTTCAGAAATCGGTAGCTTGTACTATGCCTATCAGCGGCAGGGAGAAGATCATACATCTGAAATTGCAGCCCTTCTGATGGAAGCAGATCAAGTGCAGGCAAAGATTAAATGCCTGCGGGATTCCCTCGCGAAGCTGCAGAAGAGCGTGATTTGTCCGGGATGCAGCGCGCAGGTGACGACCGAATATGATTTTTGTCCCCTTTGCGGCACAAAACTTAAAGCGGATGCCGCCGAAGAAGAGAACACAGACGAGAAAGAATAAACAGGCAAAAATGCATGCTGCACTTGACAAAAGAGCTGCAGCATGCTACAATTTATAAAAATACAAAGGCTGTGAAGAGAAGAGTACTTCGCATGTGCTGCTTTCAGAGAGCGGTGGGAGCTGAAAACACCGCAGCAGACGGCGCGGGAAGGTAGTCTCGGAGTCGCAGGGCTGAAATGAAAGTAGGTTCTGCCGTATCCCGCGTTAAGGGTGGGGAAATGGTTGTTTCCTATAAGCGCGCCTTTAGGCGAATGCAGGTGGTACCGCGCACATTGCGTCCTGATTTTATCAGGACGCTTTTTATTTTTCGGGAAGGACAAAAAGGATAAAAGAAAAGCATGTGCGGATCGGGAGATGCATATCTTTTTTCCGAAAAATACTACAAATACCTACAAATACAGAGAGAGGATTGATTATAAAGATGAAAAAAGAACTGCCAAAAACCTATGCCCCGGCGGAATTTGAAGAGCGCATCTATTCTGCCTGGTGTGATGCGGGGTATTTTGCTCCTGATAAGGACAGAACCAAACCCCACTATTCTATCGTATTTCCCCCGCCGAATATCACTGGTCAGCTGCATATAGGACATGCGCTAAATGCCACGCTCCAGGATATTCTGATCCGTCATAAGCGCATGTGCGGATATAATACCCTGTGGATCCCTGGAACAGACCACGCATCTATCGCAACAGAAGCAAAGATCGTGGAGCAAATGCGCAAGGATGGCGTGACTAAGGACGATATCGGCAGAGAAGGGTTTCTCTCAAGGGCGTGGGACTGGCGTGAAAAATACGGCGGTCGGATTATCGAACAGCTGAAAAAGTTGGGCGCCTCCTGCGACTGGTCCAGAGAGCGGTTTACGTTGGATGAGGGATGCTCAAAGGCGGTACAAACGGTCTTTATCAAGCTGTACAATGAGGGACTGATTTACCGTGGGGAAAGAATCATTAATTGGTGTCCCAAATGCCTCACTTCCATCTCCGACGCAGAGGTAGAGCATGAAGAACAGGCAGGCCACTTCTGGCATATCCGGTATCCCTTTGCGGACGGCAGCGGGGATGTGGAGATTGCCACCACCCGCCCGGAGACACTGCTGGCAGATACGGCCGTGGCTGTTCATCCTGCAGATGAGCGGTATAAAGACCTAGTCGGGAAAACGCTGATTCTTCCATTGGTTGAGCGAAAGATTCCCTTGATTGCCGACGAATATGTGGAGCGGGACTTTGGAACCGGATGCGTGAAAATCACGCCTGCCCACGACCCCAACGACTTTGAGGTTGGCCGCCGCCACAACCTGGACATGCCGGTGATGATGACGCCGGACGCGAAGATTACAGAGGATTATCCGGCATACGCCGGCATGGACCGCTATGAAGCCAGAAAGGCAATCGTAAAGGATTTGGAAGCGGGCGGATATCTGCTGCGGGTAGAAGACCACAGCCACAACGTAGGAACCTGCTATCGCTGCGGTACAACGGTAGAACCCAGAGTTAGCCTCCAGTGGTTCGTAAAGATGGAACCCCTTGCAAAACCGGCAATTGAAGCGGTACGCAGCGGAAAAATCCAATTTGTTCCCCAGCGGTTCCAGAAAATCTACTTCCACTGGATGGAAAATATCCGAGACTGGTGTATTTCCCGCCAGCTTTGGTGGGGACACCGTATTCCTGCCTATTACTGTGACAACGAGACCTGCGGGCATCTGGAGGTTTCTCAGCAGCCGCTGGAGACATGTCCCAAATGCGGCGGGCATATGACCCAGGATCCGGATACATTGGATACATGGTTCTCCTCTGCGCTTTGGCCCTTTTCTACCTTGGGCTGGCCGGATCAGACAGAGGACCTTGCGTATTTTTACCCTACCAGCACACTGGTTACTGCCTATGATATTATTACTTTCTGGGTATCCAGAATGATTTTCTCAGGCCTGGCTTATACGGATGAGATCCCCTTTGACACAGTCCTGATCCACGGATTGGTGCGGGATGCCCAGGGAAGGAAGATGTCCAAGTCCCTGGGGAATGGAATGGATCATCTGGAGCTGATCGAAGAATATGGCGCAGACGCGGTGCGGTTTGCTCTGGCCACTGGCAATAGCCCTGGGAACGATATGCGTTTTTCCACAGAGAAAATTGAGGCAGCCCGCAACTTTGCCAACAAGCTTTGGAATGCTGCCCGGTTTGTTATGATGAATTTGGATATAGATACAGTCGCGCTTCCCAATGAAAAAGATCTCGCTTTGGAAGACAAATGGATTCTGACCCGGTTCAACGCAGCGGCAAGGAACGTCAATCTGAATCTGGAACGGTATGAGATCGGTATCGCTCTATCCACCCTATACGATTTTATCTGGGACGAATACTGCGACTGGTACATCGAGCTGTCCAAACCTTCTGTATCCGGAAACGATCCGGAAAGGTCCAAAACGGCCCAGAGGGTGCTGGCTTGGGTACTTTCTGGTATTTTGCGCTTGCTCCATCCCTTTATGCCCTTTATTACAGAAGAAATATACAGCGGGCTGCCGGGGACTGCGGAGAGTATCATGATCCAGGCATATCCCACCGGGGATGAGGTGCCGGATTTCCAGAACGAGGCAGCTTCGATGGACAAGGTGATCCAGGCAATCAAAGCGATTCGTGCTCGTCGGGCGGAAATGCAGGTTCCTCCCTCCCGTAAGGCTGCGGTTTACATTGTGACCAGCGACAAAGACGCCTTTGGTCCTGGCAGTCATCCTTTTTTTGCCCGGCTTGCGTCTGCGTCCAGCGTTACCGTTACAGAAGCCTATGCGGATGATACGGCTGTGCGTATCGTAACGGATAGTGCCACCATTTTTATTCCTCTGGCAGATATGGTAGATTTTGCAGCAGAGAGAAAACGCCTGGAAGGCGAGAAATCCAAAATTGGTGGCGAGATCAAACGCTGCGAAGGGAAACTGTCCAATGAGGGCTTTACGGCGAAAGCGCCTGCTGCGGTGGTTGCAGCGGAAAAGGAAAAATTGGAAAAATATAAGGCGCAGCTGCAGGGAATTGAAGAAGCTCTTGCGGCGCTACCACAGTGAGCCTCCCTGGACACAAGAATCCGTAAAATAGTAAAATCCAAGGCGTATTAACGCCTTGGATTTTTTATTGCATCGCTATTATGTAAGTGCACCTTGTTTTTTTAATTATGTGTTATTTGTACTGCCGACTTCAAGCAGATTTCCTTCCGGATCGGCAACATAAAAGTTACGAATACCAAAAGGATAGGTAATCGGCTCCCCTGCAGGAAACTGTACATCCAGCTTAGACAGTCGCTGGTATTCTTTATCCACATCGGAAAAACTTGGCAGCCACAAGGCAATTTCAAAGGTCTGATTAATTCCTTTAGGAGGCAGATACTCTTCTCCGATTGCCTGTACAAATGACTTTCTGTCATACATAAATAAGGACAACGCTCCGCTCGCCGTCTCAAATTCTGCAAAGTTTTCCCCGTCCCATTGGGTATGAAAGCCCATGGTATCTCTGTAGAACCGAACCATATTCTGTATGTCTCCTGTCAGCAGACATACGCCTACCTTTGTATTTTTTCCATTCATTGCTTTATTACCCCCAAATTTCGGAAGCAGGGTACGGATACTCTCTTTACCAGGGCTATTTGTTTACACGATACGCAAACCAGGGATGGCTGGAAGGGGCCCGGCGTGCTGATGCTGCCACCCGTTTCGTGCGCGCAATGGAAATGGGAAACACCTTATTGGCACCGCCCTGCCGCAACAGCCTAGCACACGCGCTTACAGTGGCGCCAGTTGTGATCACGTCATCTATCAGCAGAATGTTTTTTCCTTGAACGGGACAGTCACGCAGCGTATACGCGCGTTCCGCATTGATACGCCGCTCCATAGAACTGAGCGTTTTCTGCATGGTGCGTCCTTTTCGCCGCATACAGGACATCCATGGGATTCCCGTGTATCGGGAGATCTTCTTAGCAAGCTGCCTGCTCTGGTCAAATCCATATTTGCGAATACGTTGCCTGGTGCCGGGGGGATAGGTGATCATCCAATCTGCCGGCTTTTCCCCGGCTCTATATAAAAAGCGAAGAGTGACTGACGCCAATTCTCTGGCGCAGAAGTTGGCAGCGGCTCTGTTTTCACTGCGTTTCGTTTTGTAAACGATGGTCCGGGTCAACTTATCCTCTATTTTCCCGCTGCCGGGTTTCCCCAGAAATATCAGGGACAGCATGGGACGATGTCGGATCGTATCTGTGGAAAACATGGAAAGGGGAGTACAGCTGCAGGCGGCAGCCGTTTTATGGCACCTTGGACAGCGGGCTTCCCGGGCATTTTTCCAAAGTGCAAGACAGTCCGGACAGAGTTCTCCCTCTTTTTCCAAGGTTTCCCCACAGACAATGCATTTTGGCACGGTTACCAGTCGGAGCACAAAAGAAGCCAGCCGGCTTGCCAGGAGAGCAGGATCGAATCTTTGCATATGGCGCTATCCCTTCAAAAAATGCTTGAGTCCAGTATATCTTGCTGTGTGCCGGTTGTTGTTTACCATGGTGGAAAGCACGGCTTTTCTGCCAACCAAAACCACCATTTTAGAAGCTCTGGTAACAGCGGTATAGAGCAGATTCCGGGTAAGAAGCATTGGCGCACAGTTATAAAGCGGCAGAATCACTACCGGGTATTCACTGCCTTGACTTTTATGCACGGTGATGGCGTAGGCGTGTTCCAATTCGTCCAACCCGGAGAAAGCGTATTCTGTCATGCGTCCATCGAAATCGATGAGCATAGATTCTGCGGCATTGTCAATGGAATCGATTACCCCGATGTCGCCGTTAAAGATGCCAAGCCCCTCCAGCCCTTCTTTCATCCATTCTATCGAGTAGTTGTTTTTTATCTGCATGACCCGGTCTCCGTCCCGGAACACCACCCCGTGGGCGCTGCGCTGGGATTTGTCCGGCGAGAGGGGATTGAGCATATTCTGCATAAGAAGATTGAGTTCTTCTGTGCCTGCAGCTCCTTTCCGGGATGGAGTGATAATCTGGATTCCCGCGGCAAAGTCCGCGCCATAGGCCTTGGGCAGACGATTTTTCACCAAATCGGCAACAGTTGCTGCGATAGATGCGTCTGTATCCCGTGAGAGAAAGAAAAAGTCCGATGCATGATTGCTGATGTCCGGCATACGCCCTTCATTGATGGCGTGTGCGTTTAAAATAATCATGCTTTCGCTGTCCTGGCGAAAGATTTCGGTCAGGCGCACAGTGGAAAAGCATTCGGATTCAATAAGGTCTGCCAGTACATTCCCAGCTCCTACAGAGGGCAGCTGATCGATGTCTCCGATAAAGATCACCCGGGCGCCGGGCTTTACCGCCTTTAGCAGTGCTTCTAAAAGCAGGATATCGATCATAGAAGATTCATCAATGATCAGCACGTCTTCTTCCAAATAGTTGGAGGCGTTCCGGGTAAAAATGGGATCGCTTTCGTCATTGTGTTCCATCTCCAACAGACGGTGAATGGTTTTGGCTTCGTATCCAGTCGCTTCGCTCATCCGTTTTGCTGCACGTCCGGTCGGAGCGGCCAGGGCAATTTCCAGACCAAGGGTGGCAAAAATAGAAAGAAGTCCTTTAATGATCGTGGTTTTTCCGGTGCCAGGTCCTCCTGTGAGAATCAAAATACCCCTGCCAAGGGCGGCGGAGAGGGCCTTTCGCTGTTCTGCTGCATATTGGATGCCGGAGAGATGTTCTGTCCGGTCAATAAAGGCGTGGATGTCTTCTGCGTCGATCTTAGGACATTGCACATGCAGTTGGATCAGCTTAGATGCGCAGTATACCTCTGCGCTGTGATAACGGGGCAGATAGATATAGGGGATATCCTCCCGGGTTTCACTGATAAGCTTCCCAAGATGGATTTGCTTGTCCAGCACAACAGTTACCATATCTTCCGCCACAGATAAAAGCTGTGCCGCTTCTTTTACCAATTCGCTGCGTGTGAGACATGTATGCCCGCTTCCAAAAGCGGCGTTCGTTAAGATATGGGTAAGCCCACCTCCGATGCGTTCGTCGCTGTCTGCTGCAATGCCGCAGTTTTGGGCGATAGCATCTGCCCGGCGAAAGCCGATCCCGCTGAAGGAATCGCAAAGGCGGTAAGGGTTAGAGCGAATGATATCTACTGCCCGTCCGCCCCATTTTTTGTAGATTTTCATAGAGGTAGCGGCGCCAAAAAAATCCGCGCAGAATAGCATCACATTGCGCGCCCCGGCCTTTTCAATAAAGCTTTCCGATATTTTTTCTGCCTTCTGCCGGCTAATGCCGGGAATTTCCACCAGCCATTCCGGATGGAATTCCAGCACGTCAAAGGTATCCTCCTCAAACTTGTCCACAATACGGGCGGCTGTTTTGGGGCCTATGCCGGATATAGCCCCTGAGGACAAATATCGCACAATTTCCTCCTTTGACGTTGGAAATTGTTTTTCATATGTTTCTACCCGAAACTGCCTGCCATAGGTGGGGTGCGTCGTCCATTTTCCAGACGCGTGGAGAATATCTCCCTCACCGATGTAGGGAAGCGTGCCGACCACTACCGCAGGCAGACCATTTTCTCCTTCTACTTCGCAAACAGTATAGCCGCTGTCCGGAGAACTGTATATGACGGAGCCCACGGTTCCGTGGAGTGTTTCCAGTGCATCCTTTTCCAAGTGCTGCATAAAATCCGCAGGCTCCTTTCTTATATCAATGTTTAAAAGTAGATGTTCTTTCTTTATTATACGTATTTGGGGTACAGTTGTCAATTTTTTCATCTGTTCTTTTCCTGCGCCGAATGATGGAGATGATGCAGCGCCAAATTTCCATCAGGGCACAGTAGAGTCCAAAAACAAAGAAAATAGAGACAATGATTTCCCCAATCAAATGCAGCATAATGATCCCCCTTGCAAAGCCGCTTGATTGTGAATAGGCTTTTGTAAATTATAAAGCAGAAAGCTTTCTATGCATACAGTGTATGCATGAAAGACTTTGGAGGATAAAAAGAGACCGCTTTGCGGTCTCTTTTTATGGGGTACTATGGAGGAGAAATAGTCAGTGTCAGTCTCTCTTCGCCCTGGTTTTACCAGGGCATTCTCCCTGCATTTCGCCTGCGCAATGTTACAGAGCGTGAGGAATTCTTTCCCAAAGAAAGAAAAGAATGTACCTCTTCCAAGAGAAAATGAAGGACGTTCCTTTTGTGATGTGACAAAAGTAGCCAAAACACAGAAAAGGGAAGGGGATTCTTCCCCCCTTTTCGATTCCTTCCCCTTGCCCCCTTCAGGCATCCTGTTTGCGGGATGCTTCTTATCTTCTGATGACAGCAGTTTCATATTTTTACTGCAACTTGTATATAATGGGACAGACATTTATAGAGAGAATGCTGCCCGTACGGCCGGTGCAAGATCCGTCTTTTCCCAGGGGGCGTTTAAATCCTCTCTGCCCATGTGTCCATATGCCGCAAGGGGCGTATAAATGGGACGAAGCAAATCAAACCGCTGAATGATTGCATCGGGGCGCATATCCACGTTTTGCATGATGTAGTCGGACAGCGATTCGTCGCTTACCAGCCCGGTTCCGAAAGTATCGATCATCAGGGAAACAGGATTGGCAACGCCGATGGCATACGCCAGCTGTACCTCACATTTTTTGGCAGCACCGGCGGCTACGATGTTCTTGGCAATATATCTGGAGAGATAAGCTGCACTGCGATCCACTTTAGTAGGATCCTTTCCGGAGAAAGCGCCACCGCCATGGCGGGCATATCCCCCATATGTATCTACAATAATTTTGCGTCCGGTCAGCCCTGTATCTCCTGCCGGCCCGCCTATCACAAAGCGTCCTGTTGGATTGATATGGACAACGGTGTCTGCATCCATCATATCTCCGGCGATCGGCTGGATTACGGTATCCCGTATTTCCCGCCGGATGGTTTCCAGAGATACTTCCGGATCGTGCTGGGTAGAGAGAACGATCGTATCCAGACGGACTGGCTTGTCTCTATCATATTCTACCGTTACCTGCGTTTTTCCGTCTGGACGCAGATAGGAAAGCATGCCGTCCTTTCTTACCTTTGTCAGCTGCTTTGCCAGCTTATGTGCCAGAGAAATCGGCAGCGGCATAAGTTCTGGGGTTTCATCACAGGCGAAGCCGAACATCATTCCCTGGTCTCCTGCGCCAGTGCTATGCGCCTCTTCTCCTGCTTTGGCCTCGAAAGATTTGTCAACTCCCATGGCGATATCCGGGGATTGCTCGTGGATAGAGCTGAGCACACCGCAGGTGTCGCAGTCGAATCCGTATTTTGCGCGATCATATCCGATGCAGCGAATCGTTTCCCGTACTACGGCAGGAATATCCACATACGCCTCTGTGGTAATTTCCCCCATTACATTTACAAGACCTGTGGTGGCAAAGGTTTCACATGCTACCCTGGCTCTTGGATCCTGAGATAAGATAGAATCCAGTACCGCGTCTGAAATCATATCGCAAATTTTATCCGGATGTCCTTCTGTAACTGATTCAGATGTAAATAACTTTTTCATAGTAGTATTCCTTTCTTCCGCTATTCAGCGGCGTAAAGAGCAAAACAAATATTACTGTTCTGACTTCATTATTTTTTATGTTTTCTTCCGAAAAGTTTTTTTTCATTTTTGGCAATCAACTTTTTCAGCACACCGGTCCGAGGCTGCTTCTGGGCCGGTGGAGGATCGGGAATATCGTCCTCCAGCGTAAGCTCCGGTACAGGAGTATCTCGGTCGATAAATACGATGCCCGGATCCAACCCATCGCTGCGCGGCGGATCTGTTTTATAAAATTCTGTGTGCACAGGAGCATTTTTGTGACGCAGTCTATTTTCCACGAATTGCTTGAACAGTACATATAAAACGGCAGTCATTGGGACGCCCAACACCATACCAGTAAACCCGAACAGTCCGCCTGCAACTGTAATGGCGACGATAACCCAGAGAGAACTGATTCCTATGGAGTTTCCAAGAATTCTGGGTTCTAAGATATTGCCGTCAATTTGTTGAATGATCAGAATAATAATCAACGCCCATAAAAAATCTGTGGGAGATACAATGAGTATCAGCAGACAGCAGATGATACACCCCACAATCGGCCCGAAAAAGGGAACCAGGTTACTGACGCCGATAATTACACTAAGCAGGGGATAATAGGGGATATTTAAGAGCCAAAGAACCAGCAGCGCTAATAGGCCGATGATGAAGGAATCCAGAAGCTTACCCACGATAAAGCCCCCAAAGGTTTCGTGGGTAAAACGGGCGAGACGAATCGTATTTAAATAGGTTCTCCTTTTAAACAGTGCAGACAGGATCTTTTTTACTTGCGCACAGAGCTTTTCTTTAGAATATAAAAAATAGATTGCGAGGATCACGCCAATGACAAAGTTTTTAACTTCTCCAACCAATGCGCCGCCATAGCTAATCAAATAGTTGGCGCCGCTTTGGATAAGGGTATAATACTGGGTGAATATATCCTTGATATTTAGGGATATATCATATTCAGCAAGAAGGGAGGCCAGCGTATCGTGATGCTCACCCAAAATTGTGCCGGAGTGCTTCTGCACCAATTCGTCTGCAAAGTTTTGGACATTTTTGATGTATATGTTCATCTGACTGCCCAAATCTTCAAAACTTTCCATGGTTTGGGGGATAATGGCGTACAAAATGACGGCGATCACCGCGATGCCGGTTAGCATGGTTAAAGTAAGGGAAAGCGTTCTGCGCAAAACGCGCATGTTTCGCTTTGCTTTTTTAAAGGATAATATGGTTCGTTCATAAAAACACATAATAGGATTGCCCAAATATGCAACCACAAATCCATAGGTGAAGGGAGATAGCGCAGAAAAGATCGTGCCGAGTGTTTCAGTCACAGACTTGAAATTCAAAATACATAAAAACACCGCTGCAGATGCGGTGATAGTCAAAAACGCATAAAAGGCAATCGATGCGTATTTCTCATTTTTCTTAAATGGGAGCATAAAGCAGACCTGTTCTCTCTGGCCATGGGCCGTATGGCGAAAAATTTTTCTTTCTTTATTTTATAACAGAACTTCCATGGGGTCAAGTGCATTCTATCGGAAATCGGTAAAAAACATCTTGCTTTTGTTTGATATCCGCAGAACAAATAATTTTTTTAATAAATTATAGAAATACTTTGGGTAAAGAATCAGATTTGTGCAAAACTCTGTCAAATATCCAAGAAGATTGCTGCTTAAATTTAACAAACAAATTTGTGTTATTTGATGAAAAAAATGTATAAAAAGATAAATGTAGCGGTTTGAAATTGTTAGATATATATAAAAATAATAGTTTTTTGGAAAAGAAAGCAATAAACTTGTTATATTTTGTTCATAAAATATACTACATTTTTCAAAAATTGATGCTATAATACAAAAAGAATAAGTACGTGGGGGGAGTATGCCCATCTGCGGCTTTCTCCGCGCGGGGCGCGGAAACTTTCAAAGGAGGATGGTGCTGTAGTTCATTGCAGCTCCGCAGAGCGATGCTAGAACGGATCTGGGAATACCTTACGCGAAACATCAAGATCGCATGGAAAAGTGTATTTTTCAACTTTAAACAGTATTGCGTTTTTTTCGCGGCAATTTTTATTGTGCAATTGCTGTACGGAATGATGGCGATTTCCGCCACAAACAACAATTCCGTGGCATTTCAGCAGATCAAAGAGGAATACGACTATCACTATGTGATTCGTAACCTGACGCTCAGTCAGTACAACTATCTGAAAGAGTACAAAAACGCAGATCGGGGTACCTTTGACGAGCAAAAGCAACTGTATGTCATTGTAGACTATGACAAACGGATTAACGCCAAGGATGATAAGGAAGTATACGATGTCTTCCTGCGCTTCGGCAAGGAAGGCGCAGATGACAGCATCGTTCAGAAATACGCCCAGGAGTTTGAGGCGGATTATCTGTCTGTTCTATCCAATATTGAAGCATATCCTTATCAAAACTTCCAAAGCGACGCAACGCTGCTTTTGGAATACAACGACCGGGTGGACAGCAACAATACAACCTTTTGGATCATCACCCTGCTGCTCATCGTGCTGTCTGTATTCCTGCTGATGTCCATTTATAACATCCGCATGAACCAGTACAAGTTTACATACGGTGTATATATGACCTTTGGTGCAGATTTCAAGATGCTGTTCGGCACGGCGTTCTGGGAACTGTTTGTGATTATGCTGGTAACGTATATCCCGGCGGTGATCGCCTCCACCGTAATCGTATATTTTATCTATGCACCTTCCGGATTTACATTTGCATTCTCTGGGCTGGTATTTTTGCAGGTGTTTGTGTTCAGTCTTCTGGTTGTGCTGGCTTCCGTGTTCATGCCGATGCGTGTCACGTCCATGCGTCAGCCTATGTCGCTGATTATTACAGAAGACAACTCCAACCTGGTAAGCTCTCCGAGAAAATCTTTCAACTTGCTGGGCAAGAAATTTCCGCTCCAGTATGAGCTGTATTCCATTTGGCGTTTTAGAAAATATAATCTTCAGCTGCTGACCACGGCTATCATATTCTGTGCCTTGTTTATTTGTGGACTGTATCTTGCAAATATTTATACGACAGATTTGAATTACCCCCGTGCCCAATACCAGATGGAATTGGATCTGAATAACACCTACATTGCTTATGACTCCATGCTCAGCAAGGATTTGAATGAACTCAATGCTTCCTTCCTGGAAGAGTACGGAGACGACTTCGATGAGGATTTCCAGGCGTTAGACGGTATAGAGGCCACAGGTAATGCAACGCCCACATCGGAAGATCCCGATGTGCTGCAAAGCCCGGTTACAGAAGCAAAATATATCAACTCCTTTATGCTGGTAAATAAGAAGGATGTAAAAGCGTTTGCTTCCGGCTTCTTTGTATACAGAACAAAAGATGCTTACTCACCTTATGAGGGTGAGGGAAGCTATAAGGTAACCAACGATGTACTGTACAAGGCTGTAGATCCGGATAACTATGAGGACCTGTTCGATTTTCTGTCCCAGTACGATATCGAAGGAGATCCCAGAAAAATTTTGGAGAGCGATGGCGACACACAGTATGTTATCGTTGGGGACTCCAAGAGTAATATTAAAACCTACAAATTTGATGTGGGCGATAAAATTGCCGTCAGCACGTATAAAAACGCCGTTACTCAGGTAGATTCCAATCTCAGTGGAAAATCCCTGCTGCGCCGTCAGATCAAGAATTATGAGTATACCTATACCGATCTGGAGGTTTGCGCTGTGATTAAGGATATTCCTTCCGGAAGCGTGCCGGTATATATGCTGAACGATACATATCAGGCCGTTACCGGAAGAGAGCCTACCGTAACAAAGCTCAATCTCTATACGAATCCCAACTTGGATGATGAGCACATCACTTTTATCGAAGATGAAATGCGCACCATGCTGATCGAAGAGAACGAGGGCGACATCGGCGCTGTTTCTGTTACAAATATGAACACGCTAGCGGAAAACAATATTAAAGAAGATGAGCACTACAACGAGCTTTATATTGCAATTTCCGTTCTGATTCTTTGCATTTCACCGATCATTTGGTTCTTCTCCCAAACACTGTATTACTTTAAGCGTGAGAAGGAATTCAATATTATTCAGTCCATGGGTGCAAACGGAAGTGACATTCGGATCATCTACCTGTTGGGCGGACTCAGTATGGCAGTCATGTCTTTGATTGTGAGTATCCTGCTCAGTTATCTTGGAAGCTATCTGATGTTCTACGCATATAACGTAATCGTTCCGAACTTCTCGAACGAATATGTGCGGTACACCTTCTATATGCCTTGGTATGCGCTGGTCATTTCTGTGGTTATGTCTGTGGCCTGCGGATTCTTCTCCGCTTACCTGCCCTACAGAAGTTACTTCAAACATCGCTATTCGCTGGAAAACGGCGGCAGCGGTGTGGAAAACGATGAATGACCCGCACCCCCGGAATATTTAATATAACCTATGATTGGGCAGCACTGCTGCCAGGAAAGGATGCAATAAATGGCTACCAATACAGAATATATGCTGCAGACGGAAAGTGTCATTAAGCAGTACAGACAGTCCGAATCTGTTATTACAGCGGTAAACCGTGCAAATATAAAAGTAGAAAAAGGCGAGTTCGTGGCAATTATCGGATCCTCCGGTTCCGGTAAATCCACCTTCCTGCACATTTGCGCCGGCTTGGACCGGGCAAATGCCGGACGTATTATTGTTGACAACGTGGAAATTACCAAGATGGGCGCTGACCAGCTGGGCCGTTTCAGAGGGGAAAACATGGGCTTCATTTATCAGAGGCACAATCTGATTCCCCAGTTTACTGCCCTGGAGAATATCCTGCTTCCTACCGTTATGTGTAATAAGCCGGATATGTCTTATCAGGAATCTCTGCGTGAGTTGGTTGAACATCTGGGGCTGAGCGAGCGTCTGCACCACCTGCCCAGCGAGTTGTCCGGTGGTCAGTGTCAGAGAGTGGCCATTGCCCGCGCTTTGATCAACAATCCTCAGATCCTGTTTGCCGACGAGCCTACAGGTAACCTGGACCGGGCCAATGCGGATGAAGTGCTTAAGCTGCTTCTAAAAATTCGTGAAACCAGAGGCCAGACCTTGCTGATGGTAACCCACGACCTGGCAATTGCCGAAATGGCAGACCGTATTTTCCGTATGGACAACGGCGTGCTTACACTGGACCGCGACTATGTTGGCGGCAATAAGAAAACGATTGATACGTATTAAAAAAAGGAGCCAGTCGGCTCCTTTTTTTATAACAAAATAAAAAAATGCACAAAAATGAAAAAAATGTTGCTTTTTATTCATATATATGTTACAATTTCCTTATCATAACAAAGAAAGGCATTTGTATGGTGTTTTATATGAAGAAAAGTATCGCCATAGTATTACTTCTATCGATGCTGGCGGGAATGCTGAGCATCGGAGCTGCGGCACATGACTACATAGTAGATGACACTTTCACTTTGGGCGACGTCAATGGAGACGGAGTTTCCGATCCGACAGACGCGCTGGAAGTGGCCCGTTATCTGGCAGATGTGGAGGGGGCAGAAGTAATTCGGGACGCCGCGGATATGGACGCGGACGGCCAAGTGAGTGCTTATGACGCGCTGCAGTTCAAGCTGTGCATAGCAGGCGCGAAGCAGTGGTCTGACTATGAAGTGGGTGAGGGAGAATACGGCGAGGCGCTGTACAATCTAACCATAGCAGGCAATCCGATCACAACTTATTGCATCGTTGTGCCGGAGGGAACAGACCCCGAAACCAGCAACCTGTACTATGGAGCCGATATGCTGCGCAAGTATACCCGAATGGCAACGGGCCATAACATGGAAATCTGCTATGGCACACCGAGTACGGAGAACGCAGTCTATTTCCATCAGGAGGATGAGAACGGGGAGCTTGGAATAGAAGGCTATATCTACGAAGTGAAGGAAGGCCAGCTGCATATTTATGGAACACGGCGCGGCAATATGTATGCTGCCTATGATATCCTGGAAGAATATCTGGGATACCGTTTCTTCAGCGGTCAGGAAACACGCATTTATCAGTCTCGTGCTTCGGATATTCCGGAGAAAACCTATATGCATCGTATGCCTACATTGGAAATGCGCATGGCGCAGCAGTCTTTCGGAGCAGACACCGCAGAGCAGTATTTTTTTCCGCGAAAGCTGAATTCCAGTACGCTATGGGCATACCGGGAAAACAGATACGGCACTCTGACAGGTGTGCACTATGCATTTTCCCATTCCTTTGGATACCAGTGGCAGATGTATTCCGGACCTGTCGCACCGCAGGGAACAGAAAATCCGTTAACGTACCGGTATCAGCATGGCGATACTTCCAGAGTTGGCATGACCTGGAATCCTTGTTTTACAGAGGACCAAATCTATGGACAGCTGTTTGAGGGACTCGTTCTGACATGTCGCATGCTGTTTGAGGAATGGGGAAATACCTTTGACAGAGACACTTCTACGATGGCTTTTTCCATCAATGATACAGACGGGATATTGGATACGTTCTGCAAATGCAGCGCGTGCTCTGCTATTTATGCTACAGATGGAGTGGCAGGTGCAAGCCTGTATATGGCAAACCGGGCGGCCCGGGACATTCAGCAGTATTATCCCGGTATGCGAATCGAATGCGGAGCGTATGACCATACCATCCCGCAAAATATCTATCCGGATAAAAATATCATATTTTTCTTTTGGGGCAACGGCTGTAATAACCATTTTCTCGGCAGTGGAGACTGCGGGGAAAATGTAAGTTACCTGGGCCGAAACAATACCTACGATGAAAAAGCGTTGAAAGCTTGGGGAGACATATGCAATCAAACGGGCGCACAGCTTTGGTTTTATTATCATCCGGTAACGTATCACTATTATTTGACTCCCTGTCCCAATATCCTCAACATTTATTATGATTTTCAATATCTGGTCAATGAATGTAGTGTCAGCGGGATTTTTTATGAGGGCGGCGGCGAAATGTATAACTTTGAGGAGCTGAAGGCGTACCTTGCTTCCCGCATTCTCTATGATCCGGATATGACAGAAGAGGAATTTCTGAATCATGTGAAAGAGTATTTGTATCTGCAGTACGGCGATGGGTATGAAGCTTTGTTTGATTTTATTATGATGCAGAACGAGGCGGGAGACTGTGCAGGTTGCTTTAATAATAACTATGACCGTCCCCGTCAAATGTACGACTTCAAGTATATCGATGATAACTACGAGGAAATGCGTGCATTGCTGGTAGCGGCCTTTGAAAAAGCGCAGACAGATGAGCAGCGCGAAAAATTGGAAACAATGATCACCTGCTTCGATTTTCTGGGATTGTCCTGCGTGCATCACCGGTATTATAAGGGCAATGATGAAGCGCTCCGTCAGACATATATGGAGCGGTATGACGCTATGTACAATTATATAAAAGACAATGATATGCAAATTTTTTCGGACCCAGCCGGTTACAAAATTCCTGACAGTATCAGTTATACTGAGGATCCGATGTATCAATTTTATGGCAGAGAAAGACCTGGAATAGATAGATATCCGGTAAAATAAAGAAGAAAAGGCTTTCTATGTGGGACCTTTTCTTGTGCTGAATATGAACGAAGGTGACAGAAACGTCGTTTGGCTACATATCTCCTTGTCAGTTGAAACAAATGCCTCCATTTGTGATGTGCGTGCATTCGTTTCGTTCTTGTTAGCAGCAACAATACTAAATAATAAATAAAATAAAAAACTATTGATAAACTTTACTGACTGTGACGTAATTATAATATTTTGTAAATATGGCATAAAAATAGGAGCGGGTATATGAAAAAAATTATTTCTATTGTGCTTTTGCTCGGAATGCTTAGTAGCATATTCAGTATAGGTGCGTCGGCACATGACTACATAGTAGATGACACTTTCACTTTGGGCGACGTCAATGGAGACGGAGTTTCCGATCCGACAGACGCGCTGGAAGTGGCCCG
>CANQWE010000022.1 GCA_947627475.1 uncultured Clostridia bacterium | reverse complement strand
CAAAAAGCACTGTGGTTCATTAAACGTAATAAACCATTTTACCCGATCGCCAAACGCTTTTGCTACCACCTCTGTATAATACGCAAACCAGTCTGCACTTTTCGGATTGAGCCAAGCGCCCCTTTTCTGCAGTTCATAAGGGTAATCCCAGTGGAAAAGGGTAATACAGGGGGTGATCCCGTTCTCCAGCAGCGCATCGATCAGGTTATTGTAGAAGTCAATTCCCTTCTGATTTATGCTCCCAATCCCGGCGGGAAGAATTCTGCTCCAGGATAGGGAAAACCGATAGGATTTAATTCCCAGCTGCCGCATCAGCTCCACATCTTCTTTGTATCGGTGATAGTGATCGCATGCAACATCCCCGGTATGGCCGCATTGAATATGGCCTCCTTCCTCGTGACAATATTGATCCCATACAGAAGGTCCCCGGCCGTCCTCTGCAAACGCTCCTTCAATTTGGTAGGCAGAAGTGCCCACCCCCCACAAAAAATCCTTTCGAAATGCCATGTGTATATACCTCAAACGAATCTAATTTTTCTTATAGTACCACAAATCTATAAAAATGAAAATAGATTTTACAAAAAAGAAGCTGGGTTTCAGCCTCTTTTTATTCTATACGTCTGCATTCCAACGGTGGACTCTCCAAAATTAGCAGCTTAGGATCCATAATAGGATCCAGCCAGGCAGAAAGCATATCTTCCGTAAGAATCAAAGGCATTCTGTCGTGTACAAACCGGAGATTTTGAGAAGCAGAACGTGTGATTACTGCATAAGGATGGGACGGAGATCGTACATCCGTGATCCCGGCAAAATATAAGGGCCGATTCTGCGGACGCAAAAATATATACTTATCTCCCGTCTTTTTCCCCACATGCTCCCATTCGAAATAATTTTTTGCTGGAACGACACATCGGCCGTTCGGCAGATATTTTTTCCAAAATCCACTTTGCAGCAGGGTCTCGCTTCGAGCATTAAAAATCACTCCAGCCCCCCTTACCCGGTCAAATCCCCATTTTGAAAGTACTATCTCTCTCTGCTGTGTTAAAACAGGCGCGTGGGCAGTAGGGTATATTTCTCTGTTCCATAATTTTTCATCCCTTGGGTCAAAACAATAGGTCACCTTACCCAAAATATCCTGCAGAATGTCTGTCTCATCCAGTTCGCCCAGCGTATATCGTCCGCACATAGCTATACCTCCTTTATAAAAATGCGTCCATGCCCCGGTACACTACCGTTACAATAAAATCCGCCAGTGTAGCGGGGGATTCGTGCATCCCGCTGTCCAGCCACCGTTTGATTACGCTGATACATCCGGACAGGCCAAAATCGTTTAAATATGCCTGAATGCTTTTATCCTTTGCGATGGTCGTTCTGGAGGTTACGATCGCCGCCAGCTCCATAATATCCTGCTGAAAATGGAAATCACTGTTTTCACTAAGCAGAATGCGAAACAGCTGTGCATTTTCCCGAATATACTCCAAAATGCTGGTAAGTACCTGATCGCTGATAGGTCGGTTGTCCGAATAGTCCTGCTCCTCCAAATGCTGTTTTAGTTTTTCCATCAGCTCATTTTCTATTTGAGCCAGCAGGTCATATTGATCGGCATAGTGGGCATAAAACGTGCTCCGGTTGATATCCGCCTCTTCACAAATAGCCCGGATAGATATACCGGAAATATGCTGCTTTTGCATCAGTTCTACCAATGCGTCTTTGATGGCCGTTTTTGTTTTGCGCACTCTTCTATCGTCTAATTTTTCATTCATGTTCTATCTCCAAATCCCAGGTGAATTTTTTGTAAATACTCCAACATATCCTTGATTCGCTGTTGCACAACCCACACTTTTATCCAAATTGTTGGTTGTTTTCATACACTGTGTTGATTATAATACAGATAAGAAGAAAATACAACCCCATGTTGCAAAAGAGAGAAAGTTATGGAAAGATTTGCTGATTTTATTGTTGGACAAAAAAAGCGAATTGTTTTAGTTTTTCTTTTGCTGGCAGTTATTTGTATCATACTCCAGCTTTTTGTCCAAGTAAACTACAACATGGTGGATTACCTTCCGCCAGATGCCCAATCGACCACCGGACTTGCCATTATGGGCGAGGAATTCGACACAGATATCCCCAACACAAATGTAATGATTCGAGATGTGTCGCTTATGGAAGCGGTTTCCTGGAAAGAACAGCTTATGGAAGTGGATGGCGTGTCACAGGTAATGTGGCTTGATGACATGATCGATCTGCGGGAGCCTTTGGAAATCAGCGATTCCGGCACGGCAGAAACCTTCTACAAGGATAGTACCGCTCTATATCAGGTTACCATCGAAGAAGGCATGGAAAAGGATGCGACGACGGCTATACAGAAATTGATCGGAGACAAGGGAGCTGTTGCAGGAGAAGCGCCTACTTTGGCAGCCATGCAAAGCGCCACTGTCACAGAGGTGCTCAAAGCGATGGCGATCCTGCTTCCGATCATCCTCTGCATCCTGTTTCTGTCCACTACTTCCTTTTTAGAGCCCCTGCTCTTTCTTCTGACTATTGGCATTTCCATCCTCATCAATATGGGGACCAATGTTTTTCTGGGCAGTATTTCCTTTATGACAAGTTCTATCAGCCCGATACTGCAGCTTGCCTGCTCCTTGGACTATTCCATTTTTCTGCTTCACAGCTTTGGGAAAAACCGCAAAAAATTTGCAGACGTCAATGTCGCAATGAAAGAATCGGTAAAGGAGTCCCTGTCCACTGTGGCCGCCAGCGCTATGACTACTCTGTTCGGTTTTTTGGCTCTTATATTTATGAATTTTCAAATAGGAGCGGATCTTGGAATCAATCTTGCCAAAGGGATCATTCTCAGCTTTGCAGCGTCTATGCTGTTTTTACCGGCGATTACCCTATGCTTGTATAAGTGGATCGATAAAACGGCGCACAAGCCCTGGATGCCCCGTTTTCAAAGTATTTGCCGAATCCTTTCCAAGCTTGCCGTCCCCGTAGTGGTCTTGGTAGCCTTACTGATCGTACCCGCCTTTTTGGGACAAGGGAGAACCGGATTTGTATATGGAAACGACACAGCCGCACAAAACAGCCGTGCAGAGACAGACAGCCTTGCAATTGAAGAAACATTTGGAAAAAATACCATCATCGTCCTGCTTGTCCCCCGGGGAGATCTTGCAAAAGAGGATGCGCTCTGTAAGGAAATTCTGGAAATAGATGACGTTACTGGAATCATGTCCTATACTGAAACAGTGGGAGCGGGCATTCCTCCGGAATATCTTGGGGAAGATGTAACCTCCCAGTTTATGGGTCCCCATTATTCCCGAATCATTGTTTATACAAGCACAGATACAGAAGGAGATGCCGCTTTTGAGACAGTAGAGCTGCTGCAGGACGCAGCCCGTAAATACTACGGAAACGAAGTCTATTCTGTAGGAGAAAGCGTGAATCTTTACGATATGAAGCAAACAGTGGAAGTGGACAATACCGTAGTCAATCTGATCGCTATAGCCGCTATTTTTCTGGTACTCCTTGTGACCTTTGGCTCCTTGACTCTTCCCTTTATCCTGCTGCTTACCATTGAAGCTGGTATTTGGATCAACCTGTCTATTCCTTATTTTACAGGGACGTCTATCCACTTTATCGGATATCTGGTGCTCAGCACCGTCCAGCTTGGCGCAACCGTAGACTATGCGATACTGCTCACCGGGAATTATATGCGCTCCAGAAAAACGCTGCCGAAAAAAGAAGCATCCAAAGCGGCGCTGCAAGACAGCTTTCAATCCATCCTGGTTTCTGGAGCCACCTTAGCGACCGCTGGATTTACCCTGTACGCCACCTCTTCCAATGCTTCTATCAGTGATATTGGTTTGCTGCTGGGAAGAGGAACGCTTTTCTCCATGATTATGGTCCTGTGTTTTCTACCGGCCTTGCTGCAAATCTTTGATACATGGATTGGCAAAACAACAAGAAAGGCAAATTTTGCCCATATAGTATCGTCCCAAAAGAAAAAATCTTCTTGACGTCAGCCGTTTATGCTCCCGGGACGAATAAGCCTGTTTTGAAAGAAAGGTGTGATCATAAATATGAAAAACAGATGGATAAAAAGAGGATTTCCTTTTTTGATGGCATGCATTGTTGCGCTGCTGTCTCTTTCTTCTCCTGCTCTTGCTGTAGACGCCCCCTCTGCCGGAAAAGAAACGGATGAGGGTTTATCTTCCGCTGAAATAAAGACCAAATCAGAAGTGGTTTACGGTGTTCTAAACGCAGACGGCGCCGTCAAAAATGTGTACACAGTCAACCGACTGGAGCTGGGCAGCGACGGCAGCTTTACCGACTATGGTACCTACAGCACACTGACGAATCTTACAAATACCGCCATTTTGGAAGCACATGGGGACGCTATCACCGGAAGCGGTGAAGCCGGCGATTTTTATTATCAAGGGACGATGGAAAACATAAATCTGCCATGGATATTCAATCTTTCCTATACAATGGACGGTACACCTATTGACGCAGCCTCTCTTGCGGGTAACTCCGGCGCACTGGAAATCCAGCTTGCGACAAAGCGAAATACCGATGTAAACGCTGTGTTCTACAACAACTATATGCTGCAGATCACCTTTACATTAGATATGAACCTGTGCCACAATATTACAGCTGCCATGGGGACCGTTTCAGAAGCAGGCTCCAGTAAAATCGTCACCTTTACAGTATTTCCCGGGAAGGATGCCAACATATCTTTAACGGCCAATGTAGAAAATTTCTCCATGGCCGGCATTGATATCGCGGCAGTGCCGTACAATGCCAATATGGAAATGCCGGATACCAGCATATTGACAGAGCGTTTTTCACAGCTGCATGAAGGGATCTCTCAACTGCATGACGGCGTGGGCGAGATGGTCGACGGAAGCCAGGATTTAAACGGCGGCGGCGCAGAGCTGCAAAAAGGATCTGCTTTTGTAAAAGACGGCCTCGCACAGCTTGCCGACAACGGCGGTTCTATTTTGACCGGATCATCGAACATTCAAGATGCCCTGGAAAAAATTTCTGCTGGACTGGAAGAGGGCCTGTCTCAAAATACAGAGCTGTCCTCCATAGAACAGCTCCCTGCAGGACTTTCCGCTATAGCCGGCGGACTGCGGCAGGTAGGACAAGGGTTGGACGCGCTGAAAGGCGGTTTCTCACCCGCATACGATGCCTTGGACGCAGCTATGGCGGACATTCCTACGCCTGCTTTATCAGATAAGGAAATTGCCGCTTTGTATCTGCAACTGGATCCGGGGCAGCATAGTGTGCTGGACACCCTTATAGATACGTACACGGCTGCGCAGACTGCAAAGGGAACGTATACCCAGGTAAAAGCTGCTTTTGATGCGGTAACAGACACGCTTACGTCTGTATCTGCTGAGTTGTCTGCAATCGCTGACTCTCTGGATACGATTTCCGCAGAAGCCGCAGGAATCCCCACCATGTTGTCCCAAATGAAAGAGCTGGCCGCCGGCCTTTCTTCCCTTTCCGATCAATACGCCGCCTTCCATACGGGTCTGAAAAAGTATACGGACGGTGTGAAAAATATTTCCGTCGGATATACCGATTTCGACGAGGGACTGTCTTCTGTAGCAGAAGGAATTTCTGCGCTGCAAAACGGCCTGCAGGCTCTACATCAAGGCACCAGTGTACTGAATGAAAAAACGGCAGGCATGGCAGGAGAAGCAGAAAATTCCATTAATGCCATGATGGCAGACTATCTTGGCAACGACTTTGCAATGGAGTCTTTCATATCTGATAAAAATACAGAGGTTTCCTTCGTGCAGTTTGTATTAAAAACGGATGGAATCTTCCGGGAAAAAGAGGCATCGCCAGATACACCAGAAGAAAAAGAGGAAACGTTTCTGGACAGATTCCTTGCACTTTTTAAAAAAGAAGATTGATAAACTATAAAGATCCCGCTGAAACCTCAGTTTCAGCGGGATCTTTTCGTTACAGATCATAATACATATCAAATTCTACCGGCTGGGGAAGCTGATTATACCGTGCTGCATCTGCGCGCTTGTTCTCAATCCAAATTTCGATCAGCCGCTGCGGAAATACGCCGCCTTCCATCAAGAAAGCATGATCCGCTTCCAGGGCATCCAAAGCTTCATCCAGAGAACGGGGCAGCTGCTTAATCTTCTTTTGTTCTTCCGGGCTCAGATTGTACAGATTGAAGTCGTATGGACCATATCCTTCCTTCTGGGGATCGATTTTCTTTTGAATTCCATCGAGACCGGCCATCAAAATCGCTGCGTAAGCATAATACGGATTGCAGGTACCGTCGGGAGAACGCAGTTCAAACCGTTTGGCGCTGGGATTTTTTGCATACGCGGGGATTCGGATGACGCTGCTGCGGTTGGAGGTAGCATATCCAATCGTCACAGGCGCCTCATATCCAGGTACCAGGCGTTTGTAAGAATTGGTACTGGGGTTGGTAAAGGCACACAGCGCTCTGGCGTGGGTCAGCAAGCCGCCGATAAAGTAAAGGGCGGTATTGCTAAGCTGAGAATACCCGTTTGCATCATAGAACAGTGGCTTGCCGTCTTTAAACAGATGCATATGCACATGCATTCCATTTCCAGCCTCTCCGTAGACAGGCTTGGGCATGAAGGTTGCAGTCTTCCCCCCGGCAATGGCGGCATTTTTGATCAGATATTTTGTCATCATGGTCTTGTCTGCCATTTCCAGCATGGAACCGAATTCCACCTCGATTTCCAGCTGTCCGGGTCCGCCTACTTCATGATGATGATATTTTACTTTAATTCCTTGATTTTCCATCAGCAAGGCCACCTGTGATCGGAAATCGCTCAAGGTATCCATTGGAGGCGCCATATGATAACCTCCCTTTTTGGGCATTTTGTACCCTAAATTGAAGGATTCGTCGCCGGTATTCCACTCTGCCTGCTCTGTATCAATGTGATACTTGGACAGATTGGGCTGAACATCGTAGCTTACGTGATCAAATACATGAAACTCAAATTCCGGGCCGATCCGCATTTCATCGGCAATTCCCAAGCGCTGCATATGCTCCTGCGCGTGGAGCGCCACATTTCGCGGATCCTGGTCAAAGCGGCGATTGTCCGGCAAGTCAATTACAAATACGTCTCCAATCATAGCAAGAGTGGGAACCTTTGCAAAATCGTCTACGTAGGCGCTGGAAAGATCAGGGATAAACACCATATCGCTACTTTCCACAGGTGCAAAGCCGTAGTTGGAGCCGTCAAATCCGATCCCACTGACCAGCGTGTCTTCGGTTAGCCTGTCCACAGGCATAGTCAGGTGACGCCAGCGTCCATTCAGGTCAATCATCATAAAATCAACCATTTTTATTTCCTTTTCTGCGCAGTATGCTTTTGCTTCACTTAAGTTTTGAAACATAAAAACCTCTTTATTTTTAAATTTGCGTATTTTCTTTACGCATATTGGATAATTTAACCATAGCATATTTCAACAATAAAATCAATACCCAACGTCACTTTATTGTGCAATATATTTATCGCAAATATTAAAGCCATCGTCATTATTTTATAAATATACAATCTTTGTGGCAATTTTATCTGTAAAAGCCCGGTCATGCTCCACAAAAAGCAGCGTAGGAGTATATTGTTGCAGAAGTTTCTCTATTTGCATTCTGGACAGCACATCTACATAGTTCAGCGGCTCGTTCCAAATATACAAATGCGCCCTTTCACATAAACTCTTTGCAAGCAGCACTTTTTTCTTTTGTCCTGCACTAAGCTGCTCCATATCCTTTTCAAATTGACGGCGTTCAAAGCCAAGTTTTCGCAAAACGGCTTTCAACAAAGCCTCATCTAAGTTGTGTTCTGCTGTAAAGGATTTCAAGTCCCCCAAAAGTGAACTTGTATCCTGAGGCATATAGGAAATCCGTAACCCACTTTCTATATGAATATTCCCTATAAAAGGGATATCCATTCCAAGAAGAAGCTTTACTATACTGCTTTTTCCACTCCCGTTTGGACCCTGCAGAGCGATACGTTCCCCTGTTGAATTTCAAATGAAATCCCGCCACAAATGGGACGGTCTCCATAAGAAACGGAAAGGTCCTGCAGCCGCACCAATACATCTTTATGATAGTGCAAAGCAGTGAGTCTTAAATTTTCTGCGTTTTCAATATTTTTTAAAAGACAAGCCTTTTCTTCTGCCGCTCGCTTTATTCTCCGCTCCGCCGCTTTGGAGCGCTGCATCATTTTGGCGGCTTTGTGGCCTATGTAACCCCGGTCTGGGCTAAGCCCCGAGTCAAGCGGCTGATATTTACTCCTTTCCACCTTATCAGCCCAGGCGGCAGTACGCCGTGCGGCTTCTGTAAGAGCTTGCATTTCTCTCTTTCGTTTTTCATTTTCTGCCAGCTCATATTGATCCTTGCGCTCTTTGTTCTCCCACCAAGAGGAAAAGTTTCCCTTTTGGACTTTAATACCGTTTTTTTCCATAGAGAGAATATGATCCACGCATCCGTCCAAAAGATATCTGTCGTGAGAAACAAGGATAAACCCCTTTTTTCGGCTTAAATACTTCTCCACCGCTTTTCTTCCTACCAAATCCAAGTGATTGGTTGGCTCGTCTATTAGTAGGAACCGACCTTCCTTTAAAAACAGCGCTGCCAGCAGAACTTTTGTCTGCTCCCCGCAGCTGAGCGTTTCAAAGGGCTGATACAATATTTCCTCCGGCATATCCAGATAAGATAGCTCGCGCTGGATTTGCCAAAAAGGCACCCCTGTCACACTTTCCACCACAGACAGTGTATCGACTGCAGCGTCTGCCACCGTGTAGGGGAAATAATCAAAAGAAACAGATTTTGAAATGCTTCCGCTATAAGCATGATTTTTCATCAGCAATTGGAGAAAGGTTGTTTTTCCACGCCCGTTGCGGCCAAAGCATCCGATTCTCCAATCTGTATCGATTTGAAAGGAAGCATTCTCAAAGATTGTATCATCGGTGCCATCATATGCAAAGGTCAGATTTTTTATTTGTATCAACGACATTGCAGCCTCCATAGAATAAAAATGGGTGCAGAAAAGTTTCCTTTCTGCACCCACAAACGCATGCCACAATTTACCCTGCCCCAGCGCCTATAAAAGAGGGTATCACGAAAACCTTCCTGCTGGGACAAAACAGGAGGACACCTAAAAGCCCATCTGGATTGTCCCATAAAATTTAGCAGGATAAGTTGCGTATTGGATCCTCTCTCCATTTTTCATAGTATACACAAAAACAAATGGCTTGTCAAGCCCCAGCCATGCAGACAGGGCGTTCCACTTTTAATAATGATACTACCGCAGCAGATGGTGAGAGGAAGATACAAGAGATACTCCTCCGTCGCAGACGCGACTGTTGTCCTGAAAAAAGGAGGCAGATCTCTCAATGCGAGAGAAAGAGCACATAGATTTTCTTTTCCTTGGCCATCCGCTGTGGCAGAATCTTGAAAACATACATAAAATTTAGTATGGGCTGTCTGACACACAGCCTATTTATAACATAGGAGTGAAGCCATTGCCAATAGATATATATTCCATCGCAAGATCTCAGGGAATCACGCCGGCCCTATATAACCAAATTCAACCCCTTGTTCAGCATACAGTTGATCAGTTTGGAACAGGTAGGAATCTGACAGATGCAGATATCACCCGTATGACCAACCAAATCGTGGCTGACAGCCGGTATCGGGGCCTTCCCGCCACAGGATACGGCGGCGGTTCTCTTAATGAATTGGTGCGTTTGCTTGTTCTGCTGCATTTATTGAATAACGGATACAATGTAGATCCCTTCTGGATCCTTTACTTCGGCGGTATTCCTCTATTTTTGCTGCCATTCTTAGGCGGCGGAAGGCCAAATGTCCGTCCTGTCCCGCCGATCGGGCAAATCCCGCCGTCACGGCCATTTCCACCGATTGGACAAAGGCCCCCCAGACGCAGACCAAATAGATAAGACATCTTGCGACTTTACGAAAATAAGAAAAGCGCCGGAGGATGGTGGTACAAAATTCTGCCATCCTCCATTTTCCATATATTGATTTTTAAAATCTTTCATCTTTATTATCGGTCGCTGCAGGATCGCAGCAGAGCGGATATATAGTATGGATACTTTACCAAAATCATTTTATTATTTCTCTGCTGCCTGAATGGTAAATTCCAGGGTGCCGGCAGAACCCCTGGCAGCCTCATATTTTTCAAAAACAACCACAGCATTTCTATTCTGATCGATATAAAAGTCTGTATTTTCTGAAATGAGATCTATGACCGACAAGTCATCCCATAAAAGTTCTTTTTGTTCCCTGCTCCAACCCGAAATGGTATGTTCAATGCTGTCCGCAGCAATTTGCCGATAATCGATGCCGAGCCAATCTTTTAATGTTAATTTTCGACCACTTTCCAGATCTATATTATAATAAACATAAGATGTATAGGCGCTAAAATTTGTTTCATACTGTGTTATCACAAAAGATACATAGCGAGAACTTAAATGCTTTATTTCATAGTCGATTGTAATCCCGATTGGTATAAATTCTTTTGGATCTCCGCCGGTTTGCACATATGCCTCATAATATTCTTTTGCCCGCACTTCACTCTCTTCTACATAATCGCCGATAATTTTCTGAATTTCCAGATTGACACGCTTTTCTATATCTAATTTACCATCATTATTGAATTGCGGTATTTTGACGTCAATATATTTTATATCGTCTTCAAAATGATATTCTCTGAAGGTGAAAATCCGGCATAAATTACCGATGATTGGAATATCATAAGCCGCCGCTGCAAATCCGGACGAAATATTTAGAAGAGAAACCATACAAACAAGAAAAGTTACAGCAGCACAAGCTGCTTTTTTTATTACGCCAAAATGATTCCTTTTATAAAGGCCTTCATCAATAGCGCCTTGTACAACTGCATCAAGATTTTCAGGAATCTCCACTTCATATTTTGATTTATCGATCATCTTCAATATCCTCCAACTTGATTCTAAGGATCTGCAAAGCTTTATACAATCTAGATTTTGTTGTACTTAAATTTGCTGCAGTAATCGACGCTATCGTACGCAGCTCCATATCTTCAAAATAGCGCAATATAACGATTGTTTTCAGTTTGGCCGGCAGCATGTCGATTGCGGCATACAAATCAATATATTCCTCTGCAGGGTCCAAGTAAGCTGGAAGCTGTGCGTCCGTTAATTCTTCCAAAGAAAAAACTTTCCTGTTTTTCCGAAGAAATGTAATACTTTCATGAATCAGTATTCTGCAAAACCATGTTTCTAAAAATTCTATTTTACGCAGAGAGTGATATCCCTGCAGCGCTTTTACAATAGCATTATGAAAAATATCAAGAGCATCTTCTTTATTTTTCACGTATGCAAAAGCAATTCGATAAAACTTTTCTTTGTTATTTTCAATTAGCGTAACGATTCCCTGCTTTATTGACATCTGTTTTTCTCTCTTATTTTATGTACTTAGAAATGATTTTTTCTGCTTCCTGATCACTGGAAATGCATACAATCAAATAGTTCTCATATTGATTTATCACAGCATGATCAATCTTACTTACTTCTTTCGGAATATAGTAGTCAAAGCTTTTTTTCTGCTGTAATATTCTTGCTTTTGCCTTTTCAAGTGCCTGTGCGGCATCTTGTGTGTTTTCAAAAGCAAAAGCTGCGATTTCTTCGGCTGTTGCGCCGCTGCTGATATAAACACAGGAAGACGTCGCATGATCAATGTCATACATATTTTCTGCAGTCTCTGTATCTACGCGATTCAGTTCATCCTCAAAATGGGCATTTTGTATTAAGTCATTTGCTAAAGCTTCTATATCTATTTGCATCGGCTCAGTGGAGCAAGCAGAAAAAATCAATACGGATAAAGTCATAAAAAACAGTTGTAATGCTTTCTTCATAGCAATTCTCCTTACGGCACTACGGTGTGGGTTTTTAAGTAATCGAGCCATTTCAGACAATACTCCCTTTTCAAATGAATCCCGTCAACAGCCGCCTCTGCCGGCAAGCTTCCATCTTCAGCAGATACCGCCGTACCCACATCAATATAATAAACCTGTTTTTCTTTTGCCATTTCAGACAGCAAATAATTAAACTCGCATATTTTATCATTTTTTACATAGCTGTGGGTAGCAGAAACCTCGCGGGATACCGGAAAAATTTCCTGCACATAAATGATGGCTTTGGGATTGATTTCTTTTATAGTATCAATAATTTGACCATACTTTTCTATGAATACACTGCTATAAGGCCAACCGGTTTCATTTACGCCCAGCATAATATATACCTTTGCAAAATCCGTTACTTTTAGTGCATCCATTACAGAAAGGAGCGCTCCATTCTTGTGTATGACCGGCTTTGTAAAAACGGTATCTACTGTGAGCCCTTTGTATGTATAAGAAACCGTATTGGAAAGTCCCGCGTTGAGAATAAAGCCTTCCGTCCGGGAATCTCCAATAAATACTGCATCATCAAAGAAATCATCTGAAACTGCTTCCCCCAATGGAACAGGCTTAGAATAGTCGTATTCCGTTGGAACATCGGCAGTTGTATCAGGTAAGCTCTCTTTTGGAGGAAGGTTTTCTTCGATAACACCTGTAGACATCATATTTGCTTCTGTGACAAAATGACTTTCATTTTGTAATGCATCCGAACTCTTTGCATCATGAAAGCTTTGCAATATACAATAGGCTGCTGCAAATATGATAACAGCAGCTACCACTGCAACGGCGATACTGCAGAGTACTCTAAAAGGCGGCCAGGTTTCCTTTCTTTGCTGCCGTTTATTTGCCTGAACATCATCATAATCATCATACTGCATCTCTCATTCCTCCAATTTCCCTTTCTGTAATATTAGACGCTTTACAGATGGAAAAAGTCGAAAGAAAAAATTTTTTATTGTAAATATCAAAATTAGCAAGTCTGGAGTGGGGAGAGAACTTCTCGATCATTTGTCAAGACAGCGTTTTTCATATTATATCAAAAAGCAGCAGAAAATAAAGTTCTGCTGCTTTCTTTTATTTACAAATAGTATTTTTCATAATGGTCAACACCAAACAATTATTTTTTCCGGCGTAGTTACAGCAGGTATACTTCTGGTGGACGGTCCGTAAACAACGATCAAATTTCGGTTTGTAATGTCGCCCCGAAATGCTTGCCCGTTTTTCAGCATTATCAATGTATCCGGACCGATATTCAATCTCAGCATACCGTCAGAACTCACCAGCCGGCTGTTAAAAAAGTCAACTTTTACATTTTGATTTTCCTGATACTTAACTACGATCAATGCTGGAAACTGGGGTGGATAAATCAAAATTGCCGGTGCGTTTCCGTTGTAATACCCAGTTACAAAATCTCCAACATGAATCATTTCTTGATCTAAAAAATATGTATCCGGTGATACTACAAAGTTTACCACATTTTCTCCATCATCCCGAACGGACATTATCATATTGCATCCGGTATCTTCCCTGCCCTGTGTGTTTAAATCATATATATCCGTGACAACACCGCTGAATGAAAAAAAGTTTATCATATTGCTCTCCATTCCGCCGCCATACGGCGGCATTAATACTTTTATTGTACCGGCTGGGCCAGCAAATTTAGAATATTTTGGAGATGTATCCAAACACAGGACGCCTGCAAGAGAATACCTCCTTTTGCAGTATATTGCAAAAATGAAGAAGAGGTGATTTCTGCAAAGGTATGCAACATATTTCAGGAGAAAGGAAAGAGCATACCTGACAAAGACTAAAGAATAAGAAAAGCATTTCACAGATCTATGCTTTTTGCCTGCCGTATGTTCTGTCTTTTAAATACTGTTGAAACGCCTCCTCGCTACCGTTAAACACATTCATATCTATATATTTTTCTTCTCCACTATATCCAGCAAGCCGCTTTCGATTGGTGAATTGCCAAAATTGCCATTCTCTTTCATCGGACAGCTGCGGTTTTGTTATCACATTGCGGATCCAAATATCATATTCTTCATAATCGCCGGACAAATACAATGCATAGGATTTTTCTGTGGCATAGAGAATCGGCTTTACACCGTAATGCTCTTCCAATGCGTCCAGCATTTCCTTTAGCTGGGCATCCACATCTTTCTTTGCAGGAGGACTTTTTTCCTTATCACCATAGAATTCAACATCAATAACGGGCGGCAGCATTCCTTCATAGGGAATAACTGTTTCAATAAAGTTTTCGGCTTGGGTAATACCGGAACTGTCATAGCTAAAAAAATGATAGGCCCCCACGGCAAGATTTGTCTTTTGTGCCTGCGCAAAATTATAGTGAAAGTACTGATCCACAAAGGAACTGCCCTCTGTGGCTTTTATAAAAGCAAACGAAATCTCTTGAGAAGATAGGGTTTCCCAATCGATATCGCCCTGATAGGACGAAACGTCCACACCCTGTACCGGATATGCTGCCGCAGAAGCGCCATTAAGCAAAATCACACCGTTCCAAACAAGAAGAAATAATACGATCAAAATCATAAAAATGGCGCCGACAGCAACAAGTATTGGTTTGAAAACCCTTCGTTTCATAAAAATCCCGCCTTTTATCAGAAATATAACAACAATGTATAAATTCCCCATCATACATACAAGGGAGCCAAAGGTAAAACAAAAAGAGTCTGAAAGAAGACTATAATAAAGATATTTGGGGCAGTTTCGTATAGGGATTTGAACTCTTGTGTTTATTATTTAATTTTGAAAAGTTTCAGATATTCGAACAATTTTTTCTTCAAGCAATTTTAAAAAGGAGTTTGAAATTGCGATAGACATTTTATCTGTATCCGACGAAATTATTTCTTTATCAAATGAATCGATGTATTTATTTTTTAAGTTATAATAGGAAACAGTATTTTCGTCATTTAAATATGAAATAAACATATTTCGAATTTCCCAAGCGTATAGCTGATTGTCTAACAATTCTATTTCATCATATACCACGGACGCTTCAGAATCCAAATCAGTTTTCCTAGGGAATGTGTGACGTTCCGGTTCAATAACCCGCCCTTCTTTTATTTCCTTTTTACGCTTTTCCAAACCATCTTTAATTTTGTTATACTTCACTTCACATGGCAAAGGAGTCTCATGAACTTTCAAAACATGAATTTTTTCTAACAAAGCCATTAACTCATCACGAGATACTTTACTATCGTATGCTTTTTCAAGAACCCTGGGCATCCCAATGTCAATATCCTTTTGCTGCAAATCCCAAAACCACCAGTGAATAAATCTTTGTTCCGGAGGAATATTTACTTTCACATATTTTTTTTATCTCTTCTCTGGCATATATTTATTTTCTATCATTTTCCTTCTTTCAGATGTATCAGTATCTCCATCTGCCTGTAGCATATAGCCATTTAACACGTCAATATCGTTTCCTGCTTTCCACTCAAATTCCGCAGCAGCAAATTGATATAAAATATTTTCTACATTTCCATCCATTGGGATATCAGTGCTTTTCAAGCAGTATATACTCGTTCAAAATCTATAAGAATGGATTTAAGCGATCTAATATTTTCAAACGGAACAGCTATTGTTTGCTCCCATTAAGTCTATCATATCAATTTTTGAGCGTTCAAAATCGTCAAATATTAATACAAGATTTTTTGCATTTTTGACCATTAACGAAACAATGGAAATTTTTCTCTACTGAAACAAGATCAGTCCAGTTAACATTCAATACAGCATTAAATGTTTTTGCTATATGGAAGGACTCACTTAGCGCTGAAGCGACAGGAGAAGTTGCATTTTTCAACTTATATAACCATTTCTTCGTACGATCGATTTATTACTAAAGCCCCTACAAAAAGCAATATTTTCTCTTACTGCCCGGTGCATATTTTTTATACTATCAATTCCAAATAAAGAAATAATAGCTATCCAATACTGTTTTTTATTATCATTGTCTTTTGCGATTTGATGAAGAAGATAAGTTTTCCCGCATCCCCATTTTCCTGTTATTATAAGTGCTCCATTATTTTCCTTTTATAATATAAAATTCTGTATTTCTTCTGTTATCTTCATTTCCATTTCTCCCATCCAGTATCGATAAAATTCCTCACAGTCGCATATTTTCGATAATGGACTTCCGAAAATTTAAAATTCTTTTGTAGAATTTGTAATTAAACCTCGTTTGCCCTGCAATTTGAACATCTTATAATCTTGTTTTTAAATATTATAGCACATCTTCGTTACAAAAGCATCTCAATTTCTAACGCAAGGAACCATAACAGCAATTGCTGCTATGGCTCTTTATTTAATATGTGCTGATTCCTTCTAACTAAAGTAAGAAACCTGTGCTTTATCAAGCACAGGTTTCTTACTTATTATGGTCTGAGTGACTGGACTTGAACCAGCGGCCTCTACCACCCCAAGGTAGCGCGCTACCAACTGCGCCACACCCAGATTTGGTCTCCCTTGGAAACCTTCCGTATTATACCACAAAAGTATCCGGCAGTCAAGGGAGTTGCCATGGAAAATCAAAAAAATTATTTAATTTTTGAAAAATAATTTATATTTTCTCTCTGTTCTTCAAAAAGCTATTGATCTCGCCAATCTGATGCCGAACAGAATCTTCAGAAGGACCGCCGTAAACCTTACGCTCGTTGACGCAGTGAATCAAGTCTACCGCTTCATAAATATCGCTATCAAAAAGCGGGGAGAAAGACTGATATGCTTCCAGGGGCAGCGTTTCAAAAATCGCATTTTCCTTGATACAATATGCGACAAGCTGTCCGGTAATCTTATAGGCGTCCCGGAATGCCATTCCCTTGCGCACTAAGTAATCCGCGCAGTCTGTGGCGTTCATAAATCCTTTTTTTGCAGCGGCAAGCATAGCCTCGGGACGTACCACTGCGGTATCCAACATTTTTGTAAACAACTCCAAACAAAGCTTTGCGTTGTCTATTGCGTCAAAAATGGCTTCCTTATCTTCCTGCATATCCTTGTTATAAGCAAGGGGGAGATTTTTCATCATAGTAAGCAGTGTGGTAAGGTCTCCATATACGCGTCCGGTCTTGCCACGTACCAGCTCTGCAATGTCCGGATTCTTCTTTTGCGGCATAATGGAAGAACCAGTAGAAAATGCATCGTCCAACTCCAAAAATCCAAACTCAGACGAGCACCAAAGAATGATCTCCTCACTGAAGCGGCTCAAATGCATCATCATAATAGATAAGGCAGACGCCAATTCTATGACAAAGTCCCTATCAGACACCCCATCTATACTGTTTTCTGTCACTGCAGAAAATTCCAAGAGTTCTGCCACACGATGCCGGTTCAGCGGATAGGTCGTAGCGGCCAGCGCACCGCTTCCAAGGGGCATCACATCTGTACGTGCATACACGTCGTCCAGTCGTTCAATATCTCTCCGGATCATTTGTGCATATGCCAAAATATAATGGGCAAAGGTCACCGGCTGCCCGTGCTGCAAATGTGTAAAGCCGGGCATGACCGTTTGTATATTGGCAGATGCTTTTTTTGCAATCGCAGCAAGCAAATCCGACAAAAATCCCTGTACTGCCCGGATTTCCTGACGCAGATACAGACGAATATCCAGAGCCACCTGATCGTTTCTGCTGCGAGCGGTATGCAGGCGTTTTCCTGTCTCTCCGATCCGCTTGGTAAGTTCAGCTTCGATAAACATATGAATGTCTTCCGCCTCAAAGTCGATCGGAAGCACACCGCGGGCTATATCGTCTCGAATATTTTTAAGCTCTGCAATAATTTTGTCTGCCTCGCTTTTTTCAATAATACCCTGCTCTCCCAGCATAGTAGCGTGGGCAATAGAACCGGCAATATCCCAGGAATACATACGCCAGTCAAAAGAAATCGAAGAATTAAAATCATTTACCCGGGAATCCAGTGCCTTTTGGCTTCTTCCCGACCACATTTTATCTGCCATATGCAGCCTTCCTTTCAAGGGGAAACAATCGGGGACATAGTAGTTATAGTCCCCGATTGTTTTATAGATTCTTACTGATTTTTATCACCCAAAAGCATAGCACGTACTTTAATAGGCAGTCCAAATAAGTTGATAAATCCCGCGCTGTCCTTCTGGTCGTATACATCGTCCTCGCCGAAGGTTGCAACCTCTTCAGAATACAGGGAGTACGGGGAGGTTACGGAAGCAGGAGTGATATTGCCCTTGTACAGCTTAATCTTTACATCACCCGTTACTGTTTCCTGGGTTTTATCAACAAAGGCGGTAAGCGCCTCGCGCAGAGGTGTAAACCACTGCCCAAAGTAAACGCAGTCTGCAAATTTTCCGGACAGCATCTGCTTCATGTGGATGGTTTCACGATCTACCGTAATCGTCTCCAACATTTCATGTGCAGCATACAAAATCGTTCCGCCAGGGGTTTCATAAACGCCCCGACTCTTCATACCCACCAGACGGTTTTCCACTATATCGATAATGCCGATTCCGTTGGCGCCACCCAGCTCATTCAGCTTTGTCACCAACTCCACGCCATTCATTTTTTTGCCGTCAATGGCAACGGGAATTCCCTTTTCAAAGGAAATGGTAATATAGGTAGGCTTATCCGGTGCGGCCTCGGGGGTCACGCCAAGCTCCAGGATCTCATCATACTTGGGCTCGTTTGCAGGATCTTCCAGATCCAGTCCCTCATGAGACAGATGCCAGATATTCTTATCTTTGGAATAGTTGGTTTCTCTGGTTACAGGAATATCAATTCCCTTGGAAATCGCATAATCGATCTCCTCGTCCCTGGATTTCAGTTCCCATGTTCTCCAGGGTGCAATGATTTCCATTTCCGGTGCAAAAGCCTTGATTGTCAGTTCAAAACGCACTTGGTCGTTGCCCTTGCCTGTACAGCCGTGGGCGATAGCGTCTGCACCTTCCGCCTTTGCGATTTCCACGATCCGTTTTGCAATAATGGGACGTGCAAACGCTGTGCCAAGCAAATATGTATTTTCATACTTTGCGCCAGCCTGTACAGTAGGATATACATAATCCTGGATAAATTCTTCCCGCAGATCTTCAATATACAGCTTGGAAGCTCCCGTTTTCAGGGCCTTTGCTTCCAGCCCATCCGTTTCTTTTCCCTGTCCTACATCGCCGCAGACAGCGATTACTTCACATCCCGGATAATTGTCCTTTAGCCACGGAATCATAATAGAAGTATCCAATCCGCCGGAATACGCCAAAACGATTTTTTTGATTTCTTTTTTCATAGCACTATGCACCTTCTCTCGAACATTTTCTAAAAATAGTATACGCCTTTTTACACAAAATTACAATATGCACACTATACAAAGAATACACATAAATTTATATTTATACATAAATTATGCATATATATACGAACGCATATGCATTTTAAAATATTATACCGAATGGGGAGTTCAATATCAAGTATCTTTTCTACATACACCATTTATTTCAATGTTTTTCTTTACGTATAAACCGCCATACTAAATATGAAGGCTTATAGAAAGGAAAAGTACAAATATGAAACGATTGATTGCTCTGGCCGCTGTACTTTGCTGTTTGCTCACTACGGGTGTGTCTGCCGCTGCGCAGCATCCAGTGGATATAAATATAGGATATCAGGAAACAGCCGCTCACAGCAAAAGCACTGCATATAACTGGTACTGCAAACACACCAAAGATCATAGCCAACCGCCTTTGGATTCTCTTTTCAACTTTACAAAAAACAGCCAGACTTACTATATCGATAAAAACAACGCTGATTACGCTGCTAAGGAAAAGGTAATATATCTTACCTTTGACGTTGGATATGAAAATGGAAACGTTGCAAAAATCCTGGATGTTTTAAAGGAAAAAGAAGTTCCCGGTGCGTTTTTTGTTTTAGAGCATGTAGTAAAGAAAAATACAGATTTGATTCAGCGCATGGCCCAGGAAGGACATCTGATTTGCAATCACACCGCATCCCATCACGATATGTCTGCGGTAAACGACAAAGAGGCTTTTGCTGCTGAATTAGAGACTTTGGAAAAGGTATGCAAAGACATTGCAGGTGTAGACGTAGCAAAATATTATCGCCCGCCGGAAGGAAGATTCTCTGAGCAAAATCTGATTTGGGCTAACGAATTGGGTTATAAGACTGTACTTTGGAGCTATGGCTATATGGACTGGGACAACAATGCACAGCCCTCCACACAGGCCTCTTATGAGAAAGTGCTATCCGGTACCCACAATGGAGAAGTTCTGCTGCTCCATCCGACTTCCGCAACGAACGCCGCGATTCTGCCAGATCTGATCGATGCTTGGAAAAGCGAAGGATTTCGCTTTGGCACTCTGGATGAGCTCTGCAAATAAAAATAAAAGGTTCAGCCGTATATAAGGACTGAACCTTTTTGTTTAAATTTCTTCCAATATTTTGCAAATTCCTTTTGCAACAGCCCGATCGTTATCAAATACAATTTTATAAAGGTCACGAAGGGTCCTTTGCACCTGTGGCTTTTGTATTAATGCAAAGGATTCTTCTGCAGGTAAATAGTTAGTATCCGGTCCCACCTGCAGTGCGTTCCATATTTTCCAACCAGTGCCGTGGGTTTCATTGTTGTTATCTGCAATATACCGTGAAAAAAGCAGGTCACCCAATTCCTTTTGTATTTTTTCTTCTTTCATCAATGGAAACAACACCTTGTCGCCTGGATAAAACGCCTCCGCTGCATGCCAACGGGTCTCGATGGGCACGCCATTGATTTCCATCATTTTGTATGCTAGGCCGATTGCATTTTCCGGTGTCACGTGAGACAAATCGTCATAAATTTCCCGTTCCAGCTTGTCATGAGAAGGATCTGTAAGAATCTGATAAATCCTTTTTAAAAGGTCCCGGTCAGTTTGTCTGCGCTCTGTTCTTCCCGTTATCAGAATCCAGTCCTCATATGCGCCCTGGCATTCTGTAACCACTTCTCCCCCGGAATGCATGATACAAATTCCCGCATTTGTATAACCGCAAACCACACGCCAGGAGCGGTTCCAATCCGTTTCATTTTGCCACGGTCCATGATTGGAAACAAGAGCGGTAAACCCGCAGTCAGCGATGTCTTTTACCCGTCCGCGCATTTCCTGCACAGATTTATTTTCATAACGCGTATAGGAGAGCCCTGCAAAATCCAGTATATCTGCAACAAAGGAATCCGGCCATCTCCAACCGGCAGGTGTGTTGGGCATTGTGTGGTAAGGAACGCTGTCATCTTCCGGATAGTCAAAAGTAAACGCCAATCCACTAACTGTCAGAAGCGCATGATAGATTTCTTCCTGCAGCTTTGATAGTACGGATAAATTCCCGCACGCACCGCATTGCATGCAATATGACCCTTTGGGCTTACACCAATAGGAATACTCCTCCGGAATATGTAAGCAATAAAGCACCGCGCTTGATAGGGCAGCGATAAAGCCATTCGATTCTGCACCAACGGGGAAAGAAGGGATTTTGAAAGATTTCATGACACAATCCTTTCTGATATAAATAAGGAAATAACCGGAAAGCCAAAGAGCTTTCCGGTTATATACTTGCATATTAATCGCTGATATAAGGCAACAGAGCAACCACGCGTGCCCGCTTGATTGCAGTAGTCAGCTGTCTCTGGTGCTTTGCACAAGCGCCGCTGATTCTGCGAGGCAAAATTTTTCCTCTTTCAGAAATAAACTTGCGCAGACGAACCGTATCTTTATAATCGATATACGGGATTTTATCTTCACAGAAAATGCAGACTTTTTTCTTTCTCCGGTTTCCGCCAGGACGCTGCGGTCTTCTCTCGAATCTTGCTTCCTGCTTGGGAGCGCCAGCATTTTCACTTGCAGCAGCACCTTCACCCTCAGCAGTTGCTGCGGGTTCCTGCTGTACGGGCTGTTCTACAACTTCTTCTGTTGTAACAGTCTTATCAGTATCCATGTTTCTAACGAAACCTCCATTCATACTCAAAAAAATTCTTTTTTGTCTGTCGTCCTCTGTTAGAACGGCAGTTCATCGTCGTTGATTTCTTCAAATTTCGGAGCTTCTCCACCTGCATTTGCATTGGTATATGTGGGAGCACCGTAGTTGTCCGGCACATACGGCTGCGCGCCTGCACCGCTGAAAGCAGGGGCAGACTGTGCTGCATAAGGATTCTCATTTTTTGCGTCTACAAAAAATACTTCATCGGCAACAATTTCCGTTCTGTACTGCTTCACGTTATTGTTGTCCACCCATGACCGATTTTGCAGAGTTCCCACAACGCAGATAGAACTTGCCTTGTGAAAATACCGGGTTACAAATTCGGCTGTCTGTCTCCACGCAGTTACATTAAAGAAATCTGCCTGGGTATCTTCCGCATTTTTTGCCTGATACTTACGGTTCACTGCTACAGAAAAAGTTGTTACAGATATTCCGGACGATGTAGTTTTCAGTTCCGGGTCCGCCGTAAGTCTTCCGCCTATGATTACCTTATTAAAGTTAAAGTTTGCCATATGTCCATCCTTTCACAACATACCGCCCTGGGCATGTTTCGAAATCACTCCTGGGCTTTTTTCTCTACTTGCCGAATCACAATAGAACGCATGATACCTTCGGTGATACCGAAAATACGCTCCAGCTCAGCGGGGAATTCCCCGTCAGCTGTAAAATTCACAAGTACGTAGTAGCCTTCGTTCTTATCGTTGATGGGGTATGCCAGTCTGCGCTTGCCCCACTCGCTGACCTCGCCAACAGTACCGTTCTCGGCGATCAGGCCGACAAACTTTTCTGTGAGCGCCTTCACGTCTTCTTCAGCAAGCTGAGAGTCGATGATGAACAAGGTTTCGTATGCGTTTGTAAGCTTCTCCATTTTTACACCTCCCTATGGACTTTAAGACCGGCGACGCAGTAAATTTTCGCCGGCAGAGAGACGAGCATAAACTGCCCGTTCTTTAAAAGAATACCAGCACACATGAAAAATGTCAATACTTTTTGCCATTTTTTTGATTTTATTCTTTTCCAATAGATTGTGGATGCTTCCATATTTATATAAGAATCAAAATGGAATTTTGTACAAATGATAAATTTTTTCATTTTTACGAAAAAAGGCTTGTATAATTGGACAAATTAAGGTAGAATATGGAACAGAGTGTATATTTTAACTCTATTTCATTTTGCTTAAATTTTATATATTCTGGAGGACAAAACATGTCAGTAAAAGTTGCGATTAACGGATTTGGCCGTATCGGTCGTCTTGCATTCCGTCAGATGTTCGGCGCCCAGGGTTATGAAATCGTTGCCATCAACGACCTCACCAGCCCCAAAATGCTCGCACATCTGCTTAAGTATGACACCGCACAGGGCAACTACCTTGCAGACGGGCACACCGTAGATTACAAAGATGCACAGTACGCTGAAGATGGCAAGACTGTAACGGTTCCTGGTTCCATCACCGTTGACGGCAAAGAGATCACCATCTACGCTGAACCCAAAGCTGCAGATCTTCCCTGGGGAAAACTGGATGTAGACGTAGTTCTGGAGTGCACCGGATTCTACGCTTCCAAAGCAAAGAGTCAGGCACACATTGACGCAGGTGCAAAAAAGGTTGTTATTTCTGCTCCCGCCGGAAATGATCTGCCAACCGTTGTATTCAACGTAAACCAGAACATTTTAACCAAAGAAGACAAAATCATTTCTGCAGCATCCTGCACAACCAACTGTCTCGCTCCCATGGCAAAAGCGCTCAATGACTATGCTCCTATTCAGAGCGGTATCATGACTACTGTGCATGCATACACAGGCGACCAGATGATCCTGGACGGCCCTCACAGAAAAGGCGACCTTCGCCGTGCACGTGCAGGCGCTCAGAACATTGTTCCCAACTCTACCGGTGCTGCGAAGGCAATTGGCCTGGTTATCCCGGAACTGAACGGCAAACTCATCGGAAGCGCGCAGAGAGTTCCTACCTGCACAGGCTCTACAACCATCCTGGTTGCTGTTGTTAAAGGCAAGGACATTACCAAAGACGGCATCAACGCCGCAATGAAGGCTGCTGCTACCGAATCCTTCGGCTACAATACCGATGAAATTGTTTCTTCTGATATCATTGGCAGCCGCTTCGGGTCCATCTTTGATGCAACCCAGACCATGGTTGCAAAAATTGATGATGACACCTATCAGGTGCAGGTTGTAGCATGGTACGACAACGAGAACTCCTACACCAGCCAGATGGTTCGTACAATCAAATATTTTGCAGAGCTTGGCTGATTTAGAAAGTAAAAAACAGAAAAAAGCCCCGGATCGACCGGGGCTTTTTCCTATTTTGATTACAAAAAAAACGAAAAAAAGCTTGACAAGCTCCTTTATACAATATATAATAACATTACTTATTTCACGGAGGCATAGCTCAGTTGGTTAGAGTACTTGCTTGACATGCAAGGGGTCACTGGTTCGAATCCAGTTGTCTCCACCAGACAGCCTGGAGTCAAATACTGCTCCGGGCTCTTCCTCTTAAGCGATGGAGGTTCCTTTGGTGACAGCGTTTTTGCTGTCTTTATTCATTTTTGATATATTCCCAGGCAATCGCTTGGGCGTACAAATATATACAGAAAAAGACGCTGATAGCGTCTTTTTCTGTTTTTTGACACAGCACTGTTGGTCAGAAAGCTCACTATCTGCTGCAGAAAAAAGCACCGTACCACCGCCTACCGGGACCACAAAACGCTTTTCACAGTGATGGAAAAGCTCCCATAAAAAAACATCTCTCTGCCGGAGCATGGCAGCGAGATGTTCACAGTTATTATAAAAGTTTATGCTTACGCCATCCTGTTCAGAGCCAAAGTAAACTGGCTCTTCTTATGTGCAGCAGCATTTTTGTGCATGATATTGCGCTTCACAGCCTTATCGACAGCAACAACAGCGGGTGTATATGCAGCGCTGGCAGCAGCTTTGTCTCCGCTCTCCACAGCAGTATAAAACTTTTTGATCGTTGTTTTCATCTGGCTTTTAAACATTTTGTTACGCAGTGTTTTAACAGCTGTAACCTTTACACGCTTCTTTGCGCTTTTAATGTTCGGCATCGTTCATCCTCCTGCTAAAATTTCAAGCATCGCCGCAGCCTGAGAGGGTGCTTTGGCGAACAATCTCATACATTTGGAAATTATAGCACAAACAAAAGGAAAAAGCAAGGATATTTCTAAAATTTATTGAATAATTTTTTTCCGGACTGCAGAGATATGTCCAGAGCGTAAAAAATACAAATTATTCCCATGAAATCTTGTAAGGAGCAGGTATTTGTGATACAATATACAAAGATTTAACCAAGTGACACAGAAAGGGTTTACCTCTATGAAATATCTTGTAGTAATCCCGGACGGCATGGCCGACCGTTCCATAGATTCCCTTGGAAAAAAAACACCGATGCAGGCGGCAAACAAGCCCTGTATGGACACTTTATGCAGACAGTCCCTTTGCGGTACTGTTTTAAATGTGCCAGAAGGCATGGTACCAGAGAGTGACACTGCCAATCTGGCCATTTTATCTTATAATCCAAAAGTTTATTCCAAGGGGCGCTCTCCCCTGGAAGCAATGAGCATGGGGCTTACTATGGCAGATGACGATACGGCGATCCGATGCAATCTGGTCACCCTTTCTGATGACGAGCCCTGCTATGAAGACAAAACCATGATCGATCACAGCGCCGACGAAATTTCTACAGCAGAGGCCGATCAGCTGGTTGCCGCGCTCAACGAAGGAATGGCCGGCAAAGACTGGCATTTATACACCGGCGTCAGCTATCGCCATTGTCTGTTATGGAAAAATGCTTCGCAGTCCTATCCCTTTATGCGCCCCCACGACATTTTGGGTCGTCAGATCCGAGAATACCTGCCAAAGGAAGAGAACGGAGGCGAAGCTTTTCTTCAGTTTCAAAAAAAAGGTTATGAAATTCTGAAAGATCATCCTGTCAATCAAGCCAGAAAAGCAAAGGGCCTGCGCCCCGCCAATTCACCCTGGCTGTGGAGTCCCGGCGGGAAGCCCGCGCTTCCCTCTTTTACAGAAAAGTGGGGATTGCGCGGAGCCATTATATCCGCAGTGGATTTAATTAAAGGTATTGGAATTTGCGCCGGCATGCAGGTTATTGAAGTAGAGGGCGCCACAGGCAATTATCACACGAATTACGACGGCAAGGCCCAGGCCGCCATTTCCGCTTATCAGGATGGGGCTGATTTTGTATATATCCACGTAGAGGCACCGGACGAATGCGGACACAGAGGAGAAGTGGAAAATAAAGTATACAGCATTGAAAAAATCGATCAGCGGATTCTTCGTCCTGTATACGAGTATCTGCTGACAAGCGGTGAGCCGTTTAAGATTTTGGTGTTGCCGGATCATCCAACCCCGATTGCATTGCGTACCCATACCAGCGACTATGTTCCCTTCTTCCTTTTTGACAGCGCAAGTGTCAAAGCAGGCACAACTGTGTTCTGTGAAGAAAGTGCCCGCAGGTGCAGTACAGTAATCCACGATGGCAGCACTTTGCTTGATCTGATGATCAAGGGGGTATGAAATGGAGATGGAAAAGCCGCAAAAAGAGCAAAATCCTGCCCTGATAAACCAGGATCAAACGATTTACGATGAACTCAAAGGATATTTTCCGGAGCAATACGATCTGACGCCAGAAGAGCTGGAGGAATCTATCCGCCAACGCAGAAGTGCATTCCAGGCAGAGCGTACAAAGCCCATGCCCCCTCAGCACCGCAGTCAGTTTGCTTCCCCGCAAAAAAGTCCGGCAGAGGATCTCTCCATTTACTTGCCCGCCGACAAAGGGGGCTCTTCCTTTCCAGAAAAAAAGAAGTCTTCCCTTGTAAGCTTTTTTAGCGAGACTTTTGATATTTTAGAAGTCTTCGTGCTTTGCGCTGCATGCATCATTATCTTTTTCGCTTTTTTTGCTCGCCTGACCCGAGTGGACGGTATTTCCATGAACGATACGCTGCAGGATAAAGAGTTTTTGGTAGTATCTGATTTGTTTTACACGCCAAAGCAAGGGGATATCGTGGTCCTGCACAACACTTCCCTGAAAGTGGATCAGCTGCGGGAACCGCTGGTCAAGCGCATCATCGCAGTCGGCGGTCAAACGGTAAAAATAGATTCTGACGGTACTGTTACTATAACAGAGGCAGACGGGACATCCAAGGTGCTGGATCAAGACTTTGTCAAACAGGAGCCTTACCGCAAAGACCCAATAGAGTGCTATGTTCCGGAAGGCTACATTTTTGTTATGGGCGACAACCGCAACAACTCTACAGACAGCAGGGATGCGCGAGTAGGCTTGATCGATGAACGCTGCGTTTGCGGACGTGCCGTTCTTCGTGTATTTCCCTTTGATACATTTACCGTTTTTAAAAATCCCCTGACAGAGCAGGAATGATCAGAAAGGAGCGGCGACAGCATGCCTTCCAAGCAAATTCAATGGTTTCCGGGGCATATGGCGAAGACCCGCCGCCTCATTTCAGAAAATCTGAAAAATGTCGATATTGTAATGGAACTTTTAGACGCCCGTATCCCCCGCAGCTCGAAAAACCCAGAAATTTCTGCCTGGGTCAAAGGAAAACCAACTCTCACTCTTTTAAATAAAGCATCCCTGGCCGATCCTGCTGTTACGGCCAAGTGGGTTCAGTGGTATAAAAAGAGAGCGGCCACAGCCCTTCCTATAGACTGCATCACCGGTGAAGGGCTTTCAAAAATCGGTCCGCAGGTTCGGCAAATTCTCGCTGAAAAAATCAGTCGTTTTCAGGAAAAAGGAATGTCCGGCAGAAGGCTTCGAGCAATGATCGTGGGAATTCCCAACGTGGGTAAGTCTTCCCTGGTCAACAAACTTTGCGGGCAAAAAAAGGCGCGAGTGGAAAACAGGCCAGGCGTCACGCTGAACAAGCAATGGGTGACAACAACAGCCGGTTTTGATCTCTTGGATATGCCCGGCGTTTTATGGCCCAAGTTTGAAGACCGAATCACAGGAGAAAATTTAGCCGCAACAGGCGCTATCAAAGACGCTATTTTGGATACGGATGAACTGGGAATGATCTTATCCGCTCGACTGCTCTCCTTGTATCCGGAAACATTCTGTGCACGCTATAAGCTGGATTATGAGTGGGTATGCCAGTTGGACGCATACGATCTTTTAGAGGAAATCGGCAGAAAGCGGGGCTTTCTCATGTCCGGCGGAGTGGTCAATCTGGAGCGGACAGCGCTGACCGTGTTAGACGAATTTCGCAGCGTAAAAATAGGCAGGATTTCATTGGAATCACCCACAGAAAGCGGGGAAAATCATGCTTGACTATTCTTTTGAAAAGGCATATCTGACCAATGGATATACAAAAGTCTGCGGCGTAGATGAAGCGGGGCGCGGGCCCCTGGCTGGTCCTGTGGTTGCTGGCGCCTGTATTTTACCATCGGGCCTTGTGATCCCCGGCCTGGACGACTCCAAAAAGCTATCCGTAAAAAAACGGGAACATTTGTATGATGAAATATGTGAAAGCGCCTTGTCCTGGTCTGTCGGTATAGCCGCCCCGGACGAAATCGACACATACAATATATTGGAAGCGTCCCTCCTTGCCATGCGCAGAGCCGTCTCTTCCCTGTCTGTACAGCCGGATTTTCTCCTGATCGACGGGAACATATCCCGGGGATTTTCCACAGATGCAAAGGCTGTGGTGGGGGGAGACGGAATTTGTCAGTCTATCGCCGCGGCGTCTGTTCTTGCCAAAGTGACGCGAGACCGCTTGTGTATAGAACTGGACAGGCAATATCCCATTTACGGATTTGCAAAGCACAAGGGCTATCCTACAAAGGCCCATAAATTGGCCGTCTTTGAATACGGTCCCTGCCCGATCCATAGAAAGTCCTTTCTGTCCTTTTTGGAGCGGGATAAAAGCAAGCTGCAAACATGGCTGTCAGAAAAGCAGGGAGCAAAATGAATGCAGACAGATTTGGCCGCATGGGTGAGGAGAGTGCTGCATCCTATTTGTGCGGCAAGGGATTTCGTATTCTCGGCCGAAACGTGCACAGCGGTCACTTGGAAACAGACATAATTGCAGCAAACGACCAATATATTGTATTTGCAGAAGTCAAAACCCGGCGGGCCTTTCCGGCGTCCAGCCATCCTTTCGGAAGACCTGCTTCCGCTGTCACCGCCGAAAAGCAGGATCGGCTCATTGCCGCAGCAAAGGACTATCTGCAAAAATACAGGGAAAATCTCGCGGGGCTTCAGCCGCGCATCGATGTAATTGAGGTTTATGTTTCTCCCCTGACAGAGGAATATAAAGTGCTGCACATCGAACATCTGCCCGGCGCTGTTCGTAGGAAGACCAGTACCTGAAATATTGGAGCGTATTATGAAACTGGTAGATCTCCACTGCGATACCCCATTGGAAATGTATAAGCGCTGTCTGGACTTTGACAATGATGCGCTGCAGGCGTCTCCCGCATTTATAAGGCATTACGATGCGTATATCCAGTGTGCGGCAATTTGGAGCGATTATCGGCTTCATGACGAAGAGGCTTTTGACATTTTCCAAAAAGCGGCAAAGGATTTTCGAAAAAAAGCCGGAAATATGCTATGCACCAGCGGAGGGAATCTGTCCGATCATGGAACCGCGTATATTTTATGTGTGGAAGATGCCCGTATTTTATGCGGCGACATGGATCGCCTGTTCAATCTGTATCTGGAGGGAGTACGGATTCTCACCCTTGTATGGAAGGGGCATTCCCCTCTGGGTGGCGCATGGGACACAAATGAAGGACTGACTCCCCTTGGCCGCTCTGTTGTAGAGGCTTGCTTTGCCGTTGGGATCATCCCGGATCTTTCCCATGGTTCCTGGGCAATGTGCAGCGAAGTGCTGAAAATGGCAAAAACAGCCAGCCGGCCAGTTATTGCCACCCACAGCAATGCATACGCAGTGACCCATACCTCACGGAACATTACCGATGCGCTTTTTCGGGAGATTGCAGAAGGCGGCGGCATCACCGGCATCAGTTTATGTCCCGCCCATCTCACATCCGGCAAGAACTGCACCTCCAGCGATGTGTTGCGCCATATCGAGCACTACATATCTGTAGCAGGAGAAGAGGCCATATGTCTGGGCTGTGATTTTGACGGGATTGACGAAACGCCGAAAGATCTGTATAATATATCTTGTATGGAATCCTTTTACGAAAAGGCTGCCCGCCGTCTGGGCAGTAGTACTGCAGATAAAATATTTTTCGATAATGGATTCCAATTTTTAAAATCGAACATATAAAAGTGATATTTTGGGATTGAAACCAACGGAAAGGTATGGAAGTTTAAAATGAACTACGTCAGCACCAGAGACACAGCAGCAAATCCGAAGGAGGTGTCTGCAGCCTATGCAATCAAGCGAGGACTCGCTCCGGATAAGGGCTTGTATATGCCCATCGAGATACCCCCCCTTACAAAGGAGGATATTCTTGCCCTGGCAAAAAAGCCTTACTATGGCCGCGCAGCATCGGTGCTGTCAATGTTTC
>CANQWE010000021.1 GCA_947627475.1 uncultured Clostridia bacterium | reverse complement strand
TTGCTGCGGCAAGCCTGCAAAGCATATGGTATACTGGGCCATCGCATACTAAATACACATAAATAAGTCATAGAAAGGAGGTTTTACCCTGAAAGAATTTTCTGTTTCCCTAAAAGAAAAACTGCGGCAGCTGGATTATGTAATCCTCTTTTGCGTACTGGGTATGACGCTCCTTTCTATCGTCACACTGGCTGGCGCTGCAAACAAAATAGGGATCCGGTACGCGGTGGTCCAATCCATCGCCGCAGTCCTGGGAATTTGTGTGATGTTTGTTCTGGCGTATTTGGATTACGACAAAATTGTGAAGCGTTTCGGTATATGGATTTTCGTTCTGGCGGTCCTTGCGATGGCTGCAGTTATTGTGTTTGGAGAAGGCAATCGCGGAAATCGAGCCTGGTTGCGTATTCCCGGCGTTCCCTTCGATATACAGCCCTCCGAATACGTAAAGTTTTTATTTATCATCACCTATTCCCGGCATATTAAGCGTGTGCAGGACAATATTAACCATATCAAAAACGTGGCTGGACTGGCTGTTCATGGAGGGCTGATCTTCGGATTGGTCTTGATGACCGGAGACCTGGGATCCGCATTGGTATATCTTGGAATCATCGCGGTCATGCTCCTGGTAGGCGGTCTTTCCATCTGGTATTTTATCGGAGTTCTTGCCCTTGTGGCAGCTGCATCACCCGTCCTATGGGAGCTTTTGAGCGAAACCCAACGGCAGCGTATCATCTGTGGATTTGATCCAGAGTTAGATCCCCTGGGAAAAGGATTTCAGGCCCTAAGCAGCCGTACAGCGATCGCCGCGGGAGGATTTCTTGGTTCCGGCTTTTCCGGAGGTTCCCAGTATGAGCTGATTCCCGACTGCTATTCCGATTTTATCTTTGCGATTCTTGCAGAAAAATTTGGATTTTTTGGCTGTTTCTTATATATGGCGCTGATGACTACGCTGGTAATCCGTCTGATTTGGATCGCACGGATCGCCCGCAAAGACTACGGAGCCTATATCTGTGCCGGGGTAGTGGCAGTGCTTATGTTCCAGACGTTAGAAAACATCGGCATGTGTCTGGCAATGCTTCCGGTAATTGGAATCACCCTTCCCTTTATGAGTTACGGCGGTTCTTCCCTTCTGGCAATGTATATGTTGATCGGTCTTGTGCAAAGTATTAAATGTCACAATCAAAAATATTTCTTTGAGCGGGAAAAGGCCTAATAACGAAAAATAAAAAGGATACGAAAAATCGTGTCCTTTTTTTATGAAGTTTTCGGATGGGAGTATGAGGGAGGGGCTTTTACAAAAGCCCCTCCCTCATGGAACTCTCATTTTACATTATCCCTGCGTCAAACGGGCCGCTTCTTCTTTTTTGGCAACATATTCGTCATATGTACCCAAAAAGTCTGTCATACCGTCCGGACGGATTTCTATAATACGGTTTGCCACGGTGTTTACGATTTCATAGTCATGGGAGGAAAGCAACACATTCCCCTTAAAATCCCGAAGTCCATTGTTCACAGCAGTAATGGATTCCAAATCCAGATGGTCTGTAGGCTGGTCCACGATGAGAAAATTGGATCCAAACAGCATCATCCGGGAAAACATACACCGCACCTTTTCTCCTCCGGACAGAACACTGACCTTTTTTAACGGCGCGTCTCCGGAAAATAACATGCGACCAAGCATCCCCCGCAGATAGGTTTCCGTCTGGTCCTTGGCAAGCGGACGCAGCCAGTCCAGCATATTTTCATCGTGGCCGTTGAAATATGCAGAATGGTCGTGAGGAAAATAGGATTTTGTAATACTGATTCCCCACTTAAAGGATCCGGCATCCGGCGCTATTTCCTCCATCAAAACCCGGAACAAGGCGGTAATCGCAAGCTCATTGCCTACAAAAGCAATTTTATCATCCCGTCCCACTGTAAAGGTAATGTTGGAAAAGAGGGGCTGTCCATTTTCGTTTTTTGCAAGATCCGTTACAAACAAAATATCCTTTCCAGGCGCCCGATCCATATCAAAACCGATAAAGGGATACCGTCGGCTGGACGCAGGCAGTTCCTGTATGGTCAGCTTATCCAACAGCTTTCTGCGGCTGGTGGCCTGCCGGGACTTGGACTTATTGGCAGAGAACCGGGAAATAAATTCCTGAAGGTCCTTGATCTTTTCTTCGTTTTTCTTGTTCTGGGCCTTTGTCAACCGCTGGATCAGCTGGCTGGACTCATACCAAAATTCGTAATTACCCACGTACATTTTTATTTCATTGTAGTCGATATCTACGATGTTGGTACAAACATTATTCAGAAAGTGCCGGTCATGGGAGATCACCAACACTGTGCCGAAATAATCTGCCAGAAAGTCTTCCAGCCACTTAGTGGCCGCAAGATCCAGACCGTTTGTGGGCTCATCCAACAGGATAATATCAGGATTTCCAAACAACGCCTGCGCAAGCAGCACTTTTACCTTATCGCTGTCCCGCAGGGCGCTCATCTGCTTGTCCAATATATCGAGGGGAAGGCCCAGTCCCTGAAGCAGCTTTGCTGCGTCGCTTTCTGCTTCCCAGCCGTTCAGCTCGGCAAACTCCCCTTCCAGCTCCGCCGCTCGGATCCCGTCCGCATCGCTGAAATCCTTTTTGGCATAGATGGCATCCTTTTCCTTCATAATGTCGTACAGGCGTTGATTTCCCATAATAACCGTATCTAGTACGGTAAATGCATCAAAAGCAAAGTGATCCTGCCGCAGCACAGACATACGTACTGTCTGGGGAATTTCCACATTTCCTGTGGTGGGTTCCAGTTCCCCACACAAAAGCTTAAAAAACGTAGATTTTCCCGCCCCGTTTGCACCAATCACGCCGTAGCAGTTGCCAGGGGTAAATTTCAAATCCACATTTTTAAATAAATATTGTCCGTCAAATTGAAAGGATAAGTTGCTTACAGTAATCATATAAATCCTCGTTTTTATTAATTTAAAAAATCATGCGGACTGCGCCGCCCCTTACCTGTATCTCTCCGCTTTTAAAGGAACCCCCAAATTCTCCGTCCAGGGACCAAGGAATTTCTTCATCGCAGGAAAACCGTAGAGAAGCAGTCTTGAAGGTGTGTATATTGGCTTCATCAGAAGACTGGGTAAGAAGGCAATTGATGAGATGGGTTGTATCCACCGGGTTCTTTGGCTTACGCACCAGCGTTACTTCCATCTCACCATCATCATACAAAACATTTTTGATAATGGGCAGTTCAAAGCCGCCGATCCGCTTGGAATTGCTGATCATGCCGAAAATAAAGTCCCCCTCCAGCACTTCCCCGTCGTGTTCCATGTGCAGGCTGTACGTTTTTGCCTTTGCAAAAGATTTGATACCGCTAAATACATAAGCCGCATGTCCAAAGTTCTGCTTATTTTCGCGGCTTGTCAGATACGATACATCTGCAAACATGCCAAACGCCGCTACATATACAAAAGGCTTTCCTTCCAAAATTCCAAGATCCACATCCCGCACGATTCCCTCAGAAATCTGCTTTGCCGCGCCTGTTGCAATACTGTCAATATGCCGGCTGTTTGCAAAATCGTTTGTGGTGCCGCCGGGGATATATCCGATTAAGGTATTATGTCCCGCATGATATACCGCATCCACCACAATATTCAACGTACCATCTCCACCGCAGCAAACGATCAAATCATAATCACCGCCGTTATATGCATAATTAAAAAGATCTTCCTGATCCTGCGACAGATGAATATTTACATCGTATTCCGCGTCGGCAAAAATACGCACTACATGCATAAGAGAATCTTCCAGTGCTCTTTTCCCGGAAGTGGGATTGATTAAAAGCAATAATTTTTTCATTTATAACGATCCCTTTCCCACTGCGTTATGCAATTACTACTTAGTATACCCCAAAGCGGCGTCCTTGTCAACTGCAGTCAGCGGCTGCATCCGCTTCTACAATTCGTATGAACATCCCCATGAAGCCATCCGCAAATAATTGCCGTATCGCGACAACGAAAAGAGATTTTGGTAAACAATCGTTGACAAATCAGATTTTATGCGTTATTATAGTATCACATTATCATTTTACTACGATAAAGTTGGAGGAAAAGATGAAAAAACTACTTTGCTTAATTATGGCATTTGTTATGCTGACCGCATGCCTCTCCGCTTGTGGAAAAAAAGAAGAGGTTTTGAACGTCGTTGCCGAAAAAGAATCTGCTGGTGAAGGGGTTATAACATCGGAGGATTTCTTTAAAACTGCGAACTATACAGCAGTAGATACGCAGGCGAAGGCACTGATGGAGGTTTCCTCAGGTACCGCCGACGGATGTGTTGTGGATTATGTCTGCTCTATCGGTATGATCGGAGAGGGCTCAGATTACGAAAACCTTTCTGTGGTAGATAAATATGCATTTGCAGACGAACAGTATGGCATTGCTTTCCGTAAGGGCAGCACAAAAACGGTTGCAGTGGTAAACGCAGCGATTAACGAGCTCATTTCTAACGGTAAGCTTTCCGAAATTGCAGAAAAATATCATTTGAGCGAGCAGATCGATACTGAGCTGGCACAGATTCCCGCCGAGGATACGCTGGACACTGCAGATTGGGAATACATCGAAGAAAAGGGTACATTGGTTATTGGAATTACATATTTTGAACCGATGAACTACCTTGACGATGATAACGAACTGGTTGGCTTTGAGACAGAGTTCGCCAAGGCGGTTTGCGAAATCATTGGGGTCACACCCGTTTTCCAGGAAATCAGCTGGAACTCCAAGGAAATGGAACTGAATTCCAAGGGTATCGACTGTATTTGGAACGGCCTGAGTATTACGCCGGAAAGAGAAGAAACTATGGAAATCTCCAAGCCCTATATGAATAACAAACAGGTGCTTGTTGTAAAAAGCGAGAATGTTGATAAGTATTAATTTTAATGGAAAGCAACAAGGCAAAGCACAAAGACACACCCCTTAAAAAGGGTGTGTCCTTATTTGCAGTTTGGGGTGCAAAATGACCTTTACACAGGTAACAACAGATTTACTGAACGGTTTTTACGAAAATCTTCTCATATTTTTTGTAACGCTGCTGGGAGCCATCCCCTTTGGACTGATCATTACATTCGGTTCCATGTCGCGTTTTAAGCCGGTAAAATGGCTTGTTAAAACCTTTATTTGGATTATCCGCGGCACGCCGCTGATGCTGCAGCTGTTTGCGGTACTTTATGTACCGGGACTTGTATTCGGCATACCGATGCAGTCGCGTATGACAGCAGCGCTTATTGCCTTTATCATCAACTATGCCGCTTATTTTTCTGAAATATTCCGAGGCGGCATCGAGAGTATTCCGAAAGGGCAGTACGAGGCCGGACAGGTTTTGGGAATGACCAAAACACAGGTGTTTTTCAAGGTTGTGCTTTTGCAGGTGATCAAACGCATTGTGCCGCCTATGGGGAACGAAATCATTACACTTGTAAAAGATACCTCCCTGGCCCGTGTCATTGCAATCGCAGAGCTGATTATGGCTGCGGAGCGCTATGCGGGCAGAGGGTATATATGGCCGCTGTTTTACACAGGCGCGTTTTTCCTTATCTTCAATGGACTGCTTTCGCTTTTGTTTCATTTCATTGAGAAAAAGCTCGATTATTACAAGGGGTAAGTCAGCATGCACATCTTAGAAGTACAGAATCTTTGTAAGGAATTTGGTAGTGCAAAAGTATTGAAAGGCATTGATTTCAACCAGGAAGAGGGACAGGTCGTTTCGATTATCGGCTCTTCCGGAAGCGGTAAAACTACCCTTTTGCGCTGCATTACAGGTTTGGAAACCGCCGACAGCGGCAAAATTACCGTTGGCGGCCATGTGACCTTTGACGCCGCAGAGAAGAAAAAGCCATCTAAGGCAGAAAGACGTGAAAACCAGCTTTGTACAGGACTTGTATTTCAATCTTTCAATTTGTTCCCACAATACACCGTACGAAAAAATGTCACCCTTGCCAAAGAGCTTTTGGTTAGGGAGGAATGCAAGGCAAAAAAGCGCTCGCGGCAGGAAACAAAAGCCGCACTTGCAGAAATTGACGAAAGCGCAGAAAAAATCATCGCAAGCGTGGGGCTTTCTGATAAATTGGAAAACTATCCTTGCGAGCTTTCAGGAGGCCAGCAGCAGCGTGTGGCAATCGCACGCGCGCTGATCCTTTCCCCAAAAATACTCTGCTTTGATGAGCCTACCTCGGCGCTGGACCCGGAAATTACGGGCGAGGTGCTGGCGGTGATCCGTAAGCTGGCTGGTGAAGGAAGAACCATGTTGATCGTTACCCACGAAATGGGCTTTGCCCGAGAAGTATCCAATGAAGTAATCTTTATGCACGATGGCGTAATTGCCGAGCGCGGCACTCCGGTACAAGTGTTTGATGATCCTCAAAACGCACGCCTGCGTGAATTTTTAAGTGCCACATTACGTGCGTGAATATACATATTTATATGAAAGCACCCATGGAAGCAGCGTTTCTTTGGGTGCTTTGTATTTTTATGTAAAGCCATGCCTTTGATATTGCAGATTGATTTTCACATGGAGTATGCTGCATCCACTGCATCAGCGATTGTTTGTACCAACTGGGTCTGGAATTCGGAGCTTTTTAGCAGCGCTGCGTCTGCCGCATTGCTGGCATACCCCATCTCCAGTAAAACAGAAGGCATATCCGTGTACTTCGTCACTACAAACGCTTCTTCTTTATTATCCGCAAAAAGCTTTACTTTTTGATTAAAAGTATCTTTCAATATGTCATGCAGTATTTCGGAAAAGTCACCGGCTGCGTTTGCACATGGATGATCCTTATAATAATCGATTTCGAATCCCCTTACCGTCTGCGCGGAAGTTTCAATCGAATTGACATGCAGGGAGAGAAGCAAAGTAGCCGGCTGCTTCCGGCTGCGGGCATTGGCCCAGAGTACACGCTCATATTTGCTGAAAAGATTGTTGTCACAGACCCACTCCTGGGGATTTATGTTTATATCGTTTTGCAAAGTCATTTTTTGGGCACTTTCGTGCAGCAATGCAGCATCCGGCATATGCGTGCCGTCATGGGTCAGCTCCGTATTCCATCCCCGGGATATAAGCTCCTTCTGCAGCAGCCGGGCAACGGATTCAGTAATCTGTGCTTCCGTAAAGCTGCCGTCATAGGATGTACATCCGGGATCATCGAAGCCATGTCCCGGATCGATCAAAATCAGCCCGCGTGAGGAGGATTCAGCAGTCTTTTCGGTAACAACAGAAGAGCCCTGTACAGCTGTATCTGCCAGATCTTGTATGGGAACCGGGTCTGGCCTGCTGCAGGCGCCCAAAACGAATAAAAGAATAAAAAGCACGGCAAGTCGAGGAAACAAAAATCGGAATGGTTTCATAGCAAATTCTCCTTTCGGCTGCGGCGCTGCATGGAAGAAGGCGGGAGAAAAACGATAAAAACAGATATACGCCCGTGCAGCGCCGCTGTCTGTATCTTACGGCAGCCACTGCCAGCTTGTCCGCAAAAAGATGTAAGAAAAATGTAAAAAGGGAGAACTTAACTTTGTTTTTCGTCGGTACATATGCTATACTTTTTATACATGTATAACTTTCTCACTCTCGGAGGTGGCCGACAGTTGATTAAAATACTGATTGTAGAGGATGATTCGCATATTGCAAAAATGATCGCGGCGGCACTCGACATCGTAGGATACAAAAGTGAACAATGCGACGACGGAAGAGCAGCAGTTTCCCGAATTATGGAAGAATCGTTCAGTCTTGTGCTGCTGGATGTTATGCTGCCGGGACTGGACGGGTTCAGTGTAATGGGGCAAATTCGATCAAGGGGAGTCCCTGTTATTTTTCTCACTGCCATGCAGGAAGTAAGCGATCGGGTACGGGGACTGCGGAGCGGCGCGGAGGACTATATTGTCAAGCCATTTGAAGTGGTGGAATTGCTTGCCCGCATCGAAGTCGTACTACGCCGGACAAATAAGGCACAAAAGCTTTTGACTTATGAAGACATACAAGTGGATTTAAGCCGGCATACGGTAAAAAGGTCTGGAAAAGAGATTGCGCTGACTCCAAAAGAATTTGATCTGCTGGCCTTTTTCATTGAAAATGCAGATATCGCCCTAACAAGGGAACGTCTGCTTGCAGCGGTATGGGGATACGATTTTGCCGGGGAAACGCGTACGGTAGATATCCATGTGCAGCAGCTACGGGCAAAGTTAAAGCTCCATGACCGCCTTATGACCATTCCGAAGCTTGGATATCGGTTGGAGAAAAGCCCATGAAACTCTGGCAAAGAATTTTTCTCACCGCACTCCTTCTGGTTATTCTGGCAACAACCATAACCGGGTGGATTATTCAAAGCGAAAGCTTTCGCAGTACGCTGCAGCAGGAAAAAGAACGGGCTGCTGCGACGCATGCCAATCTGGCAGCAGGCATTTCCAGTCAGGTTGTATATCAAAGACTGCTTCATTCCCTGCCCGCACTGGGGGAAAGTCAAGTGCAGCAAATCGCTGGCACGTTCCTGAGGGAAAATACGGATATCAGCGGAGCGGCGCTGTTTTTGGACGGCACCGTCATGGAGGCATATCCAGAACAAGCTGTCGGGAGAGCGGAAAGTTTTGTGGATAATGTCCTGGAAAAAGATATTTGTCTGCAGCAGATCGTGCGAGATGCGCAGTCTGCTTATTTGATGAGCGGCTCCATTTTAACAATAGAGGAGACAGATTACCTGCTGTATACGGAAGAAAATCTGGATACCTTATATACAGCAAAATCGGAGCAGATGCGAAGGATCTGCTATATCAATCTGCTGACCGCGTCGGCGATCGCGGTACTGCTTCTGCTCACAACATACTTACATTTGCGGCCACTTTCCTCCATACAAACAGGGTTGGAACAGATTGCACAGGGAGATTACCACACACGGATAAAGCAGCAAGGCGCAGCAGAGCTGCGGCAGCTGACAGCGCATATCAACGATATGGCCCAGGCGACGGAGCAGCACATGGAGCAGCTGCAGCAAACGGCAGACGCCCGCAAACAGTTTGTAGACAGCTTTGCCCATGAGCTCAAAACACCTCTGACCTCTATAATGGGATTTGGCGATCTGATGCGTGTTACACGTTCTATGGATGCAGGGATGCGGCAGGAATACGCACAGATTATCGTAACAGAAGCCAAACGGCTGCAAACGCTTTCTGGAAAGCTTTTGCAAATTGCTACAGCAGAGCATGTACAGACGGAGCTGCAGCGCGTATCAGCAGCAGATTTATTTGAAGAAATCCGTGTGGCAACAGCGCCTTTGTGCCTGCATAACCGGGTAAGGCTTTCCGTGCACTGTGACAAAACGGTTCTTACCATAGACAAGGAGCTATTTAAATCCTTGCTTTATAATTTGATAGACAATGCAGTAAAAGCCTCCCGCCCTGAAAGCGAAATTCGGCTTTCCTGCAGAACCAGAAGGGGCAAATCTATTGTCGCGGTAGAAGATCATGGGATTGGTATGAACGCGCAGCAGCTGCAGCATGCAACAGAGCCCTTTTATATGGCGGATAAAGCACGCAGTCGCAAGGAAAACGGAGCAGGGCTTGGCCTTTCCCTATGTAGCAAAATTGCACATCTGCATAATACGCAGCTGCAAATACGCAGTCATGAGGGCAAAGGAACCATTGTATGGATGATCATGACCGGGACAGAAGCTTAGAGACTGTAGGCAGAAAGGAAAAAACAAATGCGTTGGATAAAAAGAGTATTGCCTTACCTGCTTACCGTGCTGATTCTAAGCGCCGGATATGGTGCTACCGCCCTACTGGAACATATTCCCTCCAGGGAGGAAAACGTCCAGACAGAAACAAAATTGCATCTGTGTAGCGATCCGCTGTATATTGCTGAAAGCGAAACACTTACGTTGTACCCGTGGGATTCCTATGACGCGGAGAAAAATCTGCCCCTTTCCTTGTCTATTCAGCAGTCCCAGAAAGTGAATCTGCAAATCCGACAGACTCTGCAGTATCTCACTCCATATGCGGTACCAGAAAATGGAGCTTTTGATCCCGCCGGTCATTTAGAATATGATGCGACAAAGCAGTATTTGTTTTTAAATGAATACCAGTATGATGCAGAAAATGGTGCATATCTCCTGACGCTCGCCATAGATGTAGCAGACACAGAGCTCCTGTATTACACCTGCTTTCCTGTTTTGGAAACCCGTTTGGAGGTGGCAGAAAAGGAACGGGGGATGGAACAACTGCAAAAAATGATACAGGAAGCGAAATCTGCTTATAAAATCTTGTATGATTCGTATGGCGCTGAAATACAAACAGAAATAGAAAATCCCCTTATCACATTTTTCCTGTGGTATTCCAACATGTATGCGGACTATTACGCTTCGAATTCTTCGTATATTTACAATGAAATATATATTCCATGGGTATTTTTCGATTTCTCTGTTCACATACAAACGGTCAGTTATAACAATATGCTGCTTGTAATCGGTACGGATGTTTCCGGCCGTCAGTTAATCGTTTTTTATGAGCCGAGGACCGCTGCTTTTTCCGGTCTCAGCATTGGAGAATAAAGAAACTATTTTAAAAAGTAGGGACACTTATAGAGTCTATATCAATTTCACCCAGCAGTTCGCAGACGAAATGCTGGGTGAAGTTTTTGTAGGATGCGGCAAAATTACTTAGAAAAGGAAAACCGATATGGCAAAGTTTGCGCTTTTTCTTGCATTGGTATATAAACTGTGCTATACTGGAATAAGTATATGCAATTCAAATATTTCTAACTAATGGACATAGAAAGGCAGTTTACATCATGAAAATCACATCTATTCCTTCTGTGCAGAGTCTCCTGCGCACCGCGCTGGAGGAAGACGCCGGCGGCGGTGATATAACCACCCTGTCAACGATTCCAGCAAATGCTGCAGCAAACGGGCGGTATATTGCCAAAGAGGACGGGGTGCTCTGTGGTATGGATATTGTTCGCGGGACCTTTGATCTGCTGGATCCGGATATTGCACTGCAGATATATGTACCGGAAGGCACTGCTTTTCACAAAGGAGATGTGCTGGCAGAGGTAACCGGGAATGCACAGAGCGTTCTTACCGGAGAGCGGGTAGGTCTGAATCTGCTGCAGCACATGAGCGGCATCGCTACAGCAACTGCCAAAGCTGTGGCAAGCGTAGCCGGATATAAGGCAAGAATCACTGAAACGAGAAAAACGACACCAGGACTCCGGTATCTGGAAAAATATGCCGTTCGCTGCGGCGGCGGCGTCAACCATCGGTTCAATCTGTCCGACGGCGTGCTCATTAAAGACAATCATATTGTTGCCGCCGGCGGCATTGCGAAAGCTGTGGCTGCTGCCAAAGCTGCCGCACCCCACACCTTAAAAATTGAGGTTGAAGTGGAAAATATGGACATGCTGCGTCAGGCACTGGAAGCCGGTGCGGACATTGTTATGCTGGACAATATGTCCTATGAGGAAATGGAAAAAGCCGTGGAAATCGTTGGTGGACGTGCCTTGGTAGAAGCATCCGGAAACATGGGAGAAAAGGATCTGGCACTGGTTGCTAAAACCGGAGTGGATCTTATCAGTATCGGCGCCCTGACCCATTCTGTGCGCGCCATGGACATCAGTCTAAAATTTAAGCTTGTCTGAAGGGGGGCAATTTTATGCGAAGATATTTATACAGTGGTTCTTTTTCTGCGCTTTCCTTCCATAATTTTGATGTGGTGATTATCGGCAGCGGGATTGCAGGCTTGTATGCCGCACTGCATATTGATCCTACGCTAAAGGTCGCGCTGGTGACAAAGGAAAATCTGAAAAAAAGTAATTCTTATTACGCCCAGGGAGGTATCGCCGCTGTACTGTCTCCCACAGATAATTTTGAGTCCCATATCGAAGATACGTTGACTGCAGGAGCCGGACTGTGTAACGAAGCGGCCGTTCGAGTGCTTGTGGAGGAGGGACCGGAAAATATTCAGGAGCTGATCGATTTGAATGTCCCCTTTGATACCAACCCGGAGGGAGAGCTGCAGATTACCAGAGAAGGCGGCCATTCTTGCCGCAGGATCGTCCATTGCGGCGGAGACGCCACAGGACGGGAAACCACCAAACAGCTGGGACATATCGCTCAAGAAAAGAAAAATATCACGTTATTTTACAATACCTATTTGATTGATTTGCTAACAACAGACAGAGGCGCTTCCGGATGCATTGTCGCCGGCGCCGATGAAGTTCCTTTCATTCTGCACGCGCCCAACGTGATTCTTGCTACCGGCGGGGTTGGATATCTTTATCAATATACTACCAATCCCAGAGGCGCTGTCGGAGACGGCATGGCTTGCGCCAGTCGGGCTGGCGTCGTATGCGAAAACATGGAAATGATCCAGTTTCATCCCACCACGCTGATTTCTCCGAAGCACAGTGACAGACTGTTCCTTATTTCGGAGGCAGTGCGCGGAGAGGGCGGTATATTGCGCAATCACAAGGGGGAAGCCTTCATGCGAGACAAGCATAAGCTGCGGGATCTGGCTCCCAGAGACATTGTCACCAGATGTGTATTAGCTGAGTTGGAGAGAACTGGTGAGAAAAACGTATTTTTAGATGTATCTTCTATGACAGACGATTTTTTCTCCACCCGGTTTCCAACGATCTATGAGGAATGTCATAAATTCGGCATTATGGTTCCGAATGATCAAATACCCGTACGTCCCGCCCAGCATTATATGATGGGCGGCATCAAAACAAATCTGGATGCTATGACCAATATGGACGGCCTGTATGCCTGCGGAGAAGTGGCGTCTACCGGGATTCACGGGGCGAATCGTCTTGCCAGCAATTCTGTGCTGGAATGTCTCGTTTTTGCCCGCCGCGCTGCCCGCCATATCAATAAAATGGGCCGTCGGATGCAAAACACTTCCCTTCCCGATCCTTCCTCCTGCAGCAAAACCGCAACGCTGGAGGAAATCACACAGGATCGGGCAGTTATTCGCCAAACGCTGACAAAATATGCCGGTGCCATCCGGCACAGCAAGGGTTTGGAAGCAGGCAGACAAATCGTAGGAAATATTTTTGAAAAATATCAACCCCTTTGTTTAGATAAGAAAGAAGCCTATGAAATCTGCAATATGGCGCAAACTGCAAAAATGATTTTTGACGCGGCATACGCCAGAAAAGAAAGCATAGGCGCCCATTATATCGTAGATTAATACAACTTGAAAGGGTGGGTTATGCAAATGTTTCCTGTAGCCCTTGATGGCTGCACAAATTATGATATAGAAACCATCGAAAAAATTTTAAAACAGCAGCTGATTTCAGCTGGCGTTTCAGAAGAAATGCTATCCGAAAAAAAGGTGGTGCTGAAGCCCAATCTGGTGATGAGTAAGAACCCGGATTATGCCGCTACCACCCACCCTGCAGTAATAGCGGGAGCGGCTCGTGCCCTGCGCAGTATGGGTGCAGCAGAACTTGTGCTGGCCGAAAGCTCTGGAGGGCCGTACACAGAAACAACGATACGGCTGCACTATAATGGCTGCGGTATAAAGGAAATGGCCCAGCGTGAGAATATAACGCTCAATTATAAAACGGACGCTGCAATGATGCAGTTTCCCGACGGATCCGCATGCCGAAGCTTTCATGTCATCCAGCCGATTTGTGACGCAGATGTCATTGTAAACATCTGCAAGATGAAAACCCACTCTCTCACAAAAATGAGCTGTGGCGTTAAAAATTTATACGGGGTGATCCCCGGCACGGAGAAAGTGGAGATGCACGCCCGATTCAGCCGTGTGGAGAATTTTGCAGAAATGCTCTGCGACCTGGCGCAAATGCTGCTGAAAAGCAAAACAATGATTACCATTTGCGACGGAGTCTGCGGCATGGAAGGCAACGGCCCCACCGGTGGAACGCCCAGAAAATATGGCGTGCTGATGACTTGCCTATCCCCCTTTGCTCTGGATCTTGTTGCCGAGCATTTGCTGGGGTTTGACGGAACTGTCCCAACGGTGCAGGTTTCTACCAGGCGCGGTCTCTGCCCTGCTGATATTACACAGCTGGACGTAATAGGTGCAGATTACAAAAACTATATTACAAACGATGTAGTACCGCCGGATACCAGCCGACGGTCTATATTGCGGGATTTCCCCAATCTGTTTGGAGGACGGCTGGTCCGATTTTTGGAGCCGCGTCCTAAAATTGATCAAAAGAAATGTGTCAGATGCGGCGTGTGTGCAGCGTCCTGTCCCAAGAAGACCATTTCCATAAAAGAAAAAGGCGGGAAAAAGCAGCTGAAAATTCAGAATAAACACTGCATTCGCTGTTACTGCTGTCAGGAAATGTGCCCAAAAAACGCCGTAAAAATCCAGAAAAATTTTATTCTGCGGATTGTCCGCTGAGAAAGAGTTTCGTATGCAGCTTCATGCACTGGCGCCGGCAAAAATTAATTTGTTTTTAGATGTAGGACCTGCTCAGTCTGATGGGTATCATACCGTTTGCAGTGTGATGCAGACCGTTTCGCTGTATGATAGGATCACAGTAGAAAAAGTCCCAGCGGGAATGGTCCTGCGCTGTTCGGATCCTGCTCTTCCCTGCGGTGAAAAAAACTTGGCATTTCGTGCCGCCCAGGTTTTCTTTCAGGAAAGCGGCATAGAGGATGCCGGTATTTCGATTCATTTAGAAAAAAATATCCCCGTGGCTAGCGGCCTTGCAGGCGGCAGTACAGACGCTGGAGCAGTGCTTCTTCTGCTGCAGCGTTTATTTGACTGTCCGATTTCTATGGAAACGCTTTTGCATATCGGCGGCAGTCTGGGAGCAGACATCCCCTTTTGTATGACCGGCGGTACTGCGCTGTGCTGCGGCAAAGGAGAATTGATTACGCCTATGCAGCCCATAGAGCCTATGCATATAGTCATTGCCAGAGACGGCGCAGATGTATCTACACCTGCTGCCTATCATATGCTGGACATGGCATATGGTAAAAGACTTCCTGCTAAACCGGAGCGATGGAAAACACTGCATATAAAAAATCGGAAGGATATGCAGCCTGTAATGTTTAACATATTTGAATCCGTGATTCTGCCTGTGCATAAGGAAGCCTCTGCCTGTAAAGCAATCCTTCGAGAGGCAGGCGCCCGCAGCGCCATGATGAGCGGCAGCGGACCAGCCGTATTTGGTATATTTGATGAAATAGATTCTGCCCGAAATGCGGTTGCAGCGCTGCAGGCAGCAGGTGCAAAAGCGTTTTTGTGTAAAACATGCGGCGGTGTACAAATTATATGAAAATAGAAAAGCAGTCCATGGGACTGCTTTTTTTATTTTATTTCTTTTAATACCTCATACAGCGCGCTGCAAAAACCTGTAACATCGCTCATGGAAGAAAGAGGGCCAAAGCTCACCCGTACGGCACCCCCGTCCGGTGTGCCGAGCGTTTCGTGGGCAAGGGGCGCGCAATGCAGTCCGCTACGTACACAAATACCACGTCTGTCCAGTTCATATCCGGTCTTTTGGGCGCTGACACCTTTAATATTAAACAGCACAATTGCGCCGGGTACTCTGCTGCTGTAAATCACCAGTCGGGGATCACCTCGCAGGGTATTTATCAACGTTCGGTATAGCCCAGCTTCGTGTACACGGATATCATCCAAGCCCCGGCTGCGTACATATCGAATTCCTTCACACAGTCCCGCGATTCCCGGCGTAGGCATGGTTCCTGCCTCCAGCCGATCCGGCAGGAAGTCCGGCATCCCCGGATCCGCAGAATGGATACCGCTGCCGCCTTCCACCAATGTACCGATCGTCACATCCCCCCGCAACAGCAATAGTCCGGTGCCTTGTGGGCCCATGAGTCCTTTGTGTCCAGGTACGCAAAGGGCTGTAATTTTATCCCGCCGCATGTTGATATCATAGATACCAGCTCCCTGCGCTCCATCCAAAATAAAATACAGGCCATGGTTTTCACAGAGTCGTCCTATTTCCCGAACAGGCAGCGTACGGTTAATGATATTTGAACAGCCGGTACAAATAACCGCGGCCGTATCCCGCCGAATCAACCGACGAATTCGTTCCAGCGTTTCGAAATCACTGCCCCCTGTGCGAAAAACATCGTAATGGACGCCTCTGCTTTGGCGCATTTCCTCCACCGGACGAAGCACGCTGTTGTGTTCCATGTCTGACAGAATCACATGGGACCCTGCAGGCACAAGACCTTTGATGGCCATGTTCAGCGCATACGTTGTGTTTAACGTAAACGCTACATTTTCCGGGCTTTCAGCGCCGAACAGTTCCATGGCCTCCCGTCTGCATTCGTACAGCTTTTCCGACGCGCGTACCGCCATAGTATGGCTTCCACGCCCTGGATTTCCACAGTATTCCCGCATACACGTAGAAATTGCCTGCACAACAGACTCCGGCTTGGGGTATGTTGTCGCCGCATTGTCAAGATAAATCATCTGTTCTCTCCCTTTCAGCTGCCGCCAAGTATTTCCCCATAGCTGATTCGCTTGGAGGATAAAACGGATTTTGCCTTATCCAAATATGTGCAGGCAAAGCTCAGTCCGTATGCACATCCCCGTTTCGTCAGGGTGGGCTCTAAACTCACAATGGCACAGCGTATTCCCGCTGCTTCCAGTGCGCTCCTTCCTTTTATGGCGGCTGTCATATTTTTCATTGCCGCTATACACATCATACGCTTCCCTTTCCTTTCATTGGCTCCCGCCTTTTTCGCTTTATCATTTCGGTTATTTTTTGTAAATCAGCCGAAAAGCTGTATACTCTGCTTTCTCTCGTTTTGCTGTCTCTTTTTACAATCCTATACCAGTATATTCCCGGTGGGGAGAAATGACAGCCAAAGTCCGCTATGCTATGTACTGTCAGAAAGGAGTGTGACGATTGACAGATGAAACGATCAAGATGATCCGGCAGGATTTCTTATCGGGATCCAGCTATAAAAGCCTTGCGGAAAAGTACAGCATCCCGGTTTCCATCCTGCAAAAAACGGGGAGACAAGAGGGATGGTACCATATGCGCCAAAGCAGGAAGTTACCGCCTGCAAAGCCGCTTCCCAAACAGGAAACCGATGTCAACAGTGCACGGCTGCGGCTGGCTGTGGATACTATTGCGGAAATCATCGACAAAATGGCCGCGGAAATGAAAGGCGCTCTGGAAAACGGTGACCACGCGGATATCCGGCAGCTAAAGGAACTGACACTTGCCGCAAAAGAGCTTGCCGCTGTGATTCGGGGACTGGAAGAGCCTGACACCGACGAAAACGACACTGCCATCCATGTGGTGCTGGAGGAGGAAATAGAAAAATGGGCAAAATAACCCTGCAAATTCCAAAACCCTCTCCCAGACAGGAACTGTTTCTTTCAGATACCCACCGCTATATTGCCTTTGGCGGCGCCAGAGGCGGCGGTAAAAGCTGGGCAGTGCGAATAAAGGCAGCACTGCTGGCTCTGCATTACCCAGGCATTCGTATTATGATTGTGCGACGTACCTATCCGGAGCTGCGGCAAAATCATATTGTACCAATGATTCCTCTGCTCCATGGAGTAGCCTCCTATAAGGAATCTACCCGGGATATGACCTTTGAAAACGGATCTGTCATTGCGTTTCGCTATTGCCGCAACGTAGCAGATTTGGACAAGTTTCAAGGCACAGAAACAGACGTACTTTTTATGGATGAGGCAACCCAGTTTCCGGAGGAAATGTACGATCGGATCAAAGCATGTGTCCGCGGTGTAAACAACTATCCCAAGCGGATTTATCTTACCTGTAATCCAGGAGGTGTGGGACATGGATGGGTAAAGCGATTGTTTATTGACAAGGCGATGCGGCCGGGAGAAGAAGCAGACGAGTACATGTTTATCCGGTCTCTTGTTACGGACAATACAGCGCTGATGCAAAGCGATCCGGGGTATATTCAAAAGCTGGAGGCGCTGCCCTCAAAGCTGCGCAGAGCTTGGCTGGAGGGAGACTGGGACATCTTTGAAGGACAATTTTTCGAAGAATTCACCGACGATGCATCCCACTACCGTGACAGGCTTTATACGCATGTAATAGAGCCTTTTGAGGTGCCGCCGGACTGGAAGCTGTACCGCAGCTTCGACTTTGGATATTCTAAGCCCTTCTCCTGTGACTGGTGGGCAATCGATTATGAAGGGCGCGCCTACCTGATTCTGCAGCTATACGGCTGTACAGGTCCAAATGAGGGAGTCAAATGGGACCCGGACCGCATCTTCCGGGAAATCCATAAAATCGAGACAGAACACCGATGGCTGCGGGGAAAGCAAATTTTCGGCGTAGCAGACCCATCTATATGGGACGCTTCCCGGGGAGAGGCCATTATTGAAGCGGCAGACCGGTATTATGTGTATTTTCAACCCGGAGACAACAAGCGTCTGCCAGGATGGATGCAGTGTCACTACCGGCTGGCCTTTGACGGGGATGGGAAGCCGATGGTATATTTTTTTCGCACCTGCAAGCATGCTATACGTACGCTTCCTCTGCTGACCTACAGCGAACACAGTCCCGAAGATCTGGATACTTCCCAGGAAGATCACTTTGCAGATTCTTTTCGATACTTCTGTATGAACCGGCCTATCCGGCCAAGTTATTCGTCAGCCAATAAACCCTCAGGGGACGACCCATTAAATTTATTGACAGAGGGGCATAAATACAGGCCCTTCACATATTAAACAATCAGCCGCACAGCGGCAAGGAGGATAAACAATTATGAAAAAAGAAAAAAAGGGGCGCACAACGGATCGCGTTACAAACGATACTGTACGCACAGCATATGCTATTTTGGAGAAATATAAGGCAGGCAAGGCATCTTTGGAAAAACGTATCATTGACAATGAGCAGTGGTGGAAGATGCGGCATTATGATGAAAAAAACGAGGATTCCATCGCCACCGGCTGGCTGTTCAACACCATTATCAACAAACACGCCGATGCAATGGACAATATTCCGGAGGCGACATGTCTGCCCCGGGAAAAAAGCGATGGACCGGCAGCCAGGCTGCTTACAGATATCCTGCCGCTAATTCTGGAACGAAACCATTTTGAAAACACCTATTCAGAATGCTGGTATGACAAGCTAAAATACGGCGCTGCATGCTACGGTGTTTTCTGGAATAAATCTCTGGACGAGGGCCTTGGAAATATTGATGTGCGGCGAATCGATCTGCTCAATTTATTTTGGGAACCGGGTATTACAGATATCCAAAAATCGCAGAATATTTTTCACGTGGATCTTTGGGACAACGAATATCTGCAGGAGGAGTACCCTGCGCTGCAGGATTGTCTTGCCACACCGACCTTTGATATCACACAGTATATTTATGACGACACAGTAGATACCTCAGACAAATCGGCGGTGATCGATTGGTACTATAAAACCAAGCAGGACGGAAAGGAATGCCTGCACTATTGCAAATTTTGCAATGGAATTCTCCTGTATGCGTCGGAAAATGATCCCCAGTATCGGGACAGCGGATTTTATAATCATGGAAAATATCCCTTTGTAATTGACAAAATGTATCCGATCCAGGGATGTCCCTGCGGATTTAGTGTAATAGACGCTATGCGAGGCACACAGAAGGAAATCGATATATTGAGCAACGCCATCGTCCGCAATGCGAGAATGGCGGCAGAAAGGCGCTTTTTTGTACGCAGCGATGGCAGCATTAACGAAAAGGAATTTGCCCAGTGGGATCAACCCTTTGTCCACTATTCCGGGTCGGGAGATCCTTCCACCTCTATTATGCCTATCAGTGTTCCTACTCTTTCAGAAGTGTATGTTGCAATTCTGAATAGTAAAATCGACGAAATCAAAGAGACTACCGGCAACCGGGATTTCTCCCAGGGATCTACCAGCGGCGGAGTTACTGCGGCCTCTGCGATCGCAGCCCTCCAGGAAGCAGGCAACAAAAGTTCCCGAGATATGCTATCCGGCGCATACCGGGCTTATGAAGATATCTGCAACTTTTTGATTGATCTAATCCGCCAATTTTATACTTGGCCCCGCTGCTTCCGCATAGTAGGGGCTGACGGACTGGAGGCGTTTATCAAATGCGGCAACGAAATATTTGATCAAAGTAATGAAAAGCCAGCCTTGCGTGCACAGCCGATCTTTGATATAAAAGTACGCGCGCATAAAAAAACCGCGTTTTCCAGGATGGCTATGAACGAGCTTGCCTGCGAGCTGTATAAGATGGGAATATTCGAACCACAGCGCAGCAGTGAAGCACAGCTCTGTTTGGAAATAATGGAGTTTGAAGGAAAAGAAGAAATTCTGCGCCGTGTACGTGAGAACGGGGAAAGACTCTCCTCTCCTGTATCCATCTCCCCAAAGGAGCTTTTCTAATGACTATGATTTCTTTTGATACGTATTACGATACATATTTATTTGAATGTGTCGGGCACACAGAATATACCACCGCCGGGCAGGATATTCTGTGTTCCGCAGTATCCATCTTATGTTATACACTGCGGGCCCTGCTGCGGGAAGAATACGAGGAAGGAAAAATCTACCGCTACAGGGAAGATTTTTCTGCAGGATATGTACGGATGGATTTTGAACTCCCGGATGATAGTGCGCCGATTTTGGACAATATTATGGCGATTTTACGTGGTTTTCTGCTTTTGGAAGAAGCTTTTCCCGATTATATCCAGGCGGACATCTGATTGTCAACTTGTATACCTTCGCATATGATATAGCGAAGGCAGTAAATCATTGCTGTCTTATGTTCAGAGGAGGTATAATATATATGTCTGATAACAGACAGTGCCAGCCCTCGTCCCGGGAAATGGTATGTATCGATACATACCGGGTTCTTGATTCCTGCCGCGACAAGGACTGCTTCGAGGATGTACGTGTATTCCTGACCGGATATGGCCAGGAACTTGTTGATAGAGGTGTTGCAGTACGCTGCAAATGTGCCAGAATCGTATGGTCTTATATCAATATTGATTGTGTTCCCTTCAATAGAGGGTTCTATCAGTTGACGATCAAGATCTATATCCGTGTTACCTGTGAAGCGTGTATTTCCCCAGGAAATATACAAGAAGTAGAAGGAATTGCTGTTGTAGAGAAAAAGGTAATTCTCTTCGGTAGTGAAGGAAACGTAAGTGTGTTCAAGAGCGACAACAACTGTTCCGGCTTTTGCCCGCCCAAAGACGGCTGCGGATGCCCCATGACTACCAACCTTCCCATTGCTGTGGTAGAAGCAGTGGATCCGATCATTCTTTCCTGTAAGATCGTAAAACCGGAGCAGAAGTGCTGCTGCTGTTGTTGCTGCTGTGATGAAATTCCCCAGGGAGTTTGCTGCACAGTATCCGGTGGCGATATTTGCGATTCTGAGGGAGACAAATTGGTTGTCACCCTGGGACTCTTCTCCGTGATTCGCATTGAGCGTCCTGCCCAATACCTGGTAAATGCAGTAGAATACTGTGTTCCTGAAAAGGTTTGCCAGGAAGTGCACGAAGACGATCCCTGCCGTCTGTTCCACAGTATGGCTTTCCCTGTAAATGAGTTTTGTCCGCCTTCAGCAGGCAGTCTGGCACGGGGATGTAGTACGGACACCGGCAAGCGCTGCGGCTGCGGCAACTAAATATGTTGCAAAAAACCAGGTCAACCGTGTTGACCTGGTTTTTCCTTATCCCTTTTCCGACACTGTGTCCGGATTACTTTCAGCGGATTCCACTTCCTTATAGTACGGATCTATCATAATTTGCTTGATCTTTGGGAAAGAGGCATAGTTACACATAAATCCTGCCAGCCCCAGCAGAATAATAAAGGGCAAAATCAATCCTATAGGCAGGAAAACGCGCATAAGGTAAAAGTCCAGTACAAACAGAATCACCGTGCCCAGAAGCGCCATAACATTTCGTTTGATTCCCAAAACAGAAAAGTAAATTGAATTTTTAAAAATTTTCCATAAGCTCATATCAAAGGTAACGATCATGGGGTATGCATACATGCGGATAAAGAAATACATGATCATCATGCCAAAGCTAAGAATATACAAGCCGAAATACAGCGTACTGTTCAATATATTGATTCGGTAAGCCAGCATATCGAATGCCAAAACAGCGATCATAGCCAAGTCGATAATGCCGAACAGGATCCCTTGTTTTATATTTCGCTTTACAGCATACCAAAAATCGCTCCATACAAAAACTGGCTCTTCCCGCACGATATTACGAAGGATGTAGGTCGTTCCTACATTTACCGGTCCAAATGTGAACAAAACAAGGGCAGAAAGTCCTAAAAACACATAGGATGCGGTGGTAAAAACAGACACGCTATCCTGCAGCCCATATATGCCCAACAGCGACATAATCGGCGGGGAATTATCAAAATAGGCAACGCCTTGAAGAGCAGAATAAATCTGATAGTTGGGGGCCAAAGCCTCGTTTAACGTGTATGCTATAGCAAACAGTGCAAACAGAAGCGGGAAATTTCCTGCGACCATTAAAATATTTACAGAAAAAATATAGTTCAATTTACGTCGCAGAAGCTTAAAAAACGTTCGCAGGTTGGGCTTTTCCAAAACATGAAGCTCTTCCAGACCAACTCCCTTTCCATCCTTTTTATACATATTTTCAAAAGGATTCAGGGTAAATCGCTTTTTCTTTTTTGGTTCTTCCTCATAGGCGCCTTTATCGCCCATATTTTCATACTTTTTTGCCATTTGACTTCCTTTCCTTGCAAGGTTCCGTTATAACAACAAATATGGCAGCAGACGCAGCAACACCGCTGCTCCGCTTACTGCAAAATAACATAAAACACGGTACAAAAAGCTGGTTTCACAAGCTATGCGGTGCATAAAAATTCCATAACAGAGAAGCAGCACCGAAACCGTACCGAAAGAAGCAGTCATCCCAACCGCGGCACCTGGAAGCGCATTTTCTGTACAAAAAGAAATTGCCGCACCCAATGCCACGCCCCGCAGTGCGCTGATGGCTGTTACTACGGGTACAAACATACGCTGCCCTGCACCGACACCTATTAACAGCGTTTGCACAATATCGAAAAAGCATATCTGCGCACAGGTAAAGAAAAAAGAGGCATCTCCATGGAATGGGTTCTCCAAATGAACAAGCGCCCCGCCGTCTCCTCCCATATACGTTCCCACAGCAATGCAAATCACAAACGCAGCGATTGGCAAATACGCCAGATAAGACCGCTTTTTGTCCTGCGCATTTCCAAATATGATTTCTTGTTCTTCCGTCATGATAGCCCCCGCTCCTTTTTTGTTAGTACATCCTATGCGGGAGAGGGCTTTTCCATTCCAGCTATATTATACGTTGCCGGACAATTCGTTGGCCCGATGCAGACACGCGTCCATTGCCTCCAAAATAATACCGCGCAAGTCTCTGCTCTCAAACACATCCAAAGCACGTTGGGTTGTCCCACCGGGAGAAGCCACCGTACAAACCAAATCTGCCGGCTCGATTTTTCGCTCGGTGATTAGCGCAGCTGTACCGGCTGCCGTATCACAAATCCATTGGATCACAGTATTCCTGTCAAAAGAATCAAATCCATTTTGCACAGCCCATGTGCTCATATCCGCAATAAGGCGGGCAAAATACGCCACGGAACTGGAGGTGAGAGCTGTCATAGGATTGAGAAGTTCTTCCCCGCACCAAAGTACGCTCCCCGCACAGGAAAAGATCTTTTCTGCAAAGGCACACTGGGCATCGTCCACCCGGGCGCCGCGGCACATTGCGCTCACCCCCCTGCCAACCATCAACGGTGTGTTGGGCATAACCCGTACAACCGCGCACATAGGTAAGGCAGACTCGAGTGTGTCCAAAGAAATTCCTGCTGCAATGGAAATCACCAGCTTACCGGCGCAATGGGGCTGCAGACTCTCCAGCATCGACGGCAAAGATTGAGGCTTTACACCCAAAATCCACACATTTCCCTGCTGACATGCGTATACAGCATCAGAGGTTACCTCACACCCCATATCTTCATAAGATTGCAGCCGATCTGTCTGCAAATCTGCCAAAACCAAATCCTCGGGTTTTAGCATTCCAGAGGAGAGCAAACCATCCGTAATGGCCTGTCCCATATTTCCCGTACCCAAAACTGCAATTTTACGAAATTCCATTTTTTGTTCCTTTCCAAGTCAAACACAATTCTACATAAAACTTTGTAATCAGTGTATCATATTTTTATGAATACATCAATAAAATTATAAAAATTTCCACTGCATATTTCCTTAACCCGACTGACCCTCAGTCGGTAAAATACTATCTTTCACTGCAAAAATATGATATACTATATAAATGATGATTCATCGTTGGAGAGATAAAAAGGGAGAAGCGCGATCCCGTATCTATTATAACAGAACCATACTTATTACCGCCGTAGTGTGACAAATGGAGACTATCATGGCAAATATGTTAAAATCTATTTTTCGAGACCCGCCTGTACTACAGACCAATCGGTTGATTCTGCGACGCATGCAGCGCAGTGACAGCCGCGATATGTTTGAATACGCCAGAGACCCTGCTGTTACTCGGTTTCTCACTTGGGATCCCCACCCGGACGAAGCTTATACCCGCAGATATCTTACTTATGTGGCCAGCCGTTATAAGGCTGGTGAATTCTTCGATTGGTCACTGATCCTCCGTACAGAAAACAAAATGATCGGTACTTGTGGTTTTACCCGGATTGACTGCAAAAATCACTTGGGAGAGGTAGGATATGTGCTTAATAAAAATTATTGGGGACGGGGACTGGCTACAGAAGCTCTGCAGAGAGTCATACAATTTGCCTTTGAAGTGCTGAAGCTTGGCCGGGTAGAATCCCGCTTTATGGAAGGCAATATTCCATCTAAAAGAGTAATGGAAAAAGCCGGCATGACTTTTGAAGGATTTGCCGAAGCACCACTTTTGACAAAAGGCAGGAGTGTGGCAGTAGGGGTGTGTTCTATCTCAAAGGATGCTTACCCTACGATGCAAAAAGCTTCCCTGCTGCATCTAAATAATTTATAAATTTTCCCTGTTTCCCTTGAAAAACATCCGAAATCGGACTATACTAATACAGTCCGATTTCGGATGTTTTCATTTAGGAGGGAAATTTATGAGTAATGTATTATCCGCATACAATGACCTTATCAAGGAAAACGATGGCATATATCGTGCACTGTTTAAAAGGCTGGGGCTATCCCCATGTACCTTTTGGATTATGTATACGTTACGCGAAGAAAGATCCGTCACAACACAAACAGGAATCTGTGAAATTTTGCATGAGCCAAAGCAAACAGTAAATTCCGCTTTAAAAAACCTGGAGGCAGAGGGATTTATTACCCTTTCCTACGGTCAGGATCGGCGCAGCAAGTGTGTTTCCCTTACAGAAAAAGGCATACAGCTTGCAGGAAGAACAGTAGATAAGGTTATGCTTGCAGAACAAAACACGCTTCTTACACTTTCCGGGCAGGAGCGTGAAACCTTTCTGTCCCTACTCCGAAAATATACAAAAATATTGAAAGATAAGACAGAGAAAATAGGAGGTGCAATTTGAGTATACAATTGTCTGATCACTTTACATATAAAAAGCTGCTGCGGTTTGTCATTCCATCTATCGTCATGATGGTGTTTACCTCCATTTATGGCGTAGTGGACGGATTGTTTGTATCCAATTTTGTGGGGAAAACACCCTTTGCATCTATCAATTTGGTTATGCCGTTTATCATGATTCTGGGCGGTATGGGATTTATGATCGGAACAGGAGGAACTGCCCTTGTTTCCAAGATACTGGGGGAACAAAATGGAGAAAAGGCCAACCGCTATTTTTCTATCATGGTACTTTTTACACTGCTTTTGGGAAGTGCCCTATCCATTTTCGGTATTGTCTTCATGCGTCCTGTGGCACATTTTCTTGGAGCAACCAATGCCATGATTGATAGCTGCGTTTTATACGGCAGAATTGTAATTGGATTTACCCCCGCATTTATGCTGCAAAATGTATTCCAAAGCTTTCTGATCGCTGCGCAGAAGCCCAAACTTGGCCTTGCAGCTACAATAGCGGCCGGCGTTACCAACATGGCTTTGGACGCGTTGTTTATCGTCGGATTTCAGTGGGGTGTTGCTGGCGCCGCCATCGCAACCGGCATCAGCCAATGCGTCGGCGGATTCATTCCACTAATATATTTCTTCCGTCCCAATACCAGTCTGCTGCGACTTACCAAAGCAAAGCTTGCCTGGCGGCCGATATTGAAGGCATGTACCAACGGCTCTTCGGAACTGATGAGCAATATATCCGCCTCCTTTGTAAGCATGCTGTATAATTTTCAGCTGCTGCGCTTTGCAGGAGAAAACGGTGTGTCTGCATATGGCGTGCTCATGTATGTACAGTTTATTTTTGTCGCCATTTTTATCGGATATGCAATCGGAAGCGCCCCTATCATCAGTTATCACTATGGAGCCGGCAACCATCCTGAAGTAAAAAATATGCTTGGAAAAAGTCTTGTGCTATTGAGTCTTTCCGGCATCGCCCTTTCCATGCTGGCAGTCGTTCTCGCTGCTCCCCTTGCAAAACTGTTTGTAGGCTATGACATAGAGCTCTATCAGTTAACCAAACATGCCTTTCGTATATTTTCCCTATCCTTTATACTGGCAGGCTACAATATTTTTTCATCTTCCTTCTTCACTGCGCTGAACAATGGCGCCATCTCAGCGGCAATCTCTTTTTTGCGCACCTTAATTTTTCAAACAGCATCGGTACTGATACTGCCCCTGTTCTTTCACGTAGACGGCATTTGGTGGGCGATCGCCGCAGCAGAAGTGTTTGCCTGTATTATTTCTGTGATCTTTCTTTTTGCAAAACGAAAAAAGTATCAATATTCGTAAAGAAATCCACCGGATATCCGGTGGATTTCTTTTAATTTTGGCGCAGTCACAATAGATGGGTAAGGAAGGAACACAACAACTCCCCTTCACTACTGTCGTGGTCCCCACCCCAGTGTCTCGCAAGCGAGCCACCTGCCAGGGGAGGCTTTATTTGATGTTAAAAGACACCCCCTCTACATATAAGAAGATTGCTGCGCGACTCCATGGGGAGCATAGAGGAACAGAAAACAAATACCCCCCTCTGATTGAGGGGGGTGGATCGCCGCAGGCCAGGCGAGACGGGGGAGAGACTTTCTATTTCTCTATCCCACATCTGTTGTGACTGCACTTTGCTTTTATTCCTGATCGTTCGTATTTGTATCAGGAGCGTCTACTTCCGATGCAGCTGCGCCGTCACCGTTTTTAGGCCCTTTTCCATTTTTACGTGCATTGTACAGAATAATCGCTATGATTACTGCAGCAATTACAAGTAAACCAAGACCTGCAAACAAAATGATTGTTTTCGTACCCACATTTTTCTGTTCGTCGTCTTCATTTTCAGGTTGTGTAGATTCCTCTGTTACGGGAAGTGTCTCCGTCACAACTTCTGTCACAGGATTGCCTTCGCCATCAAAAATAGTATTTCCTTCGCTATCCGTCACAACTTCCGTTACAAGCTCGGTTACATACTTGCCGTCTTTATCTGTAACGGCATAGTTCTCGTCATCCGTCACATGCTGTGTCACAGGACGCCCGGTGGTGTCTTCTGATTTATCTGTGGTCTCAGTGGGGTCTGCGGCAGAATCTGTTACAGGGGCGGTTGCAGAAGAGTCAGAGACTGTTATCGTTGCCGGATCTCCAAGATCGACGGTAAGATCCACCGTTTCACCGTCCGTTCCTACCTTGATAAACCAATCACCGGGAGCCGCTTTCATAGAAATATTATGGGAACCATTGGGTGCAGTTTCTAAAACTTTAAAGTAGAGTGTAGCCAAAACGCCTGTTTTATCTGTACTCTCATTGGGCTGATTATATTGTGCATAAAACCGGTAACTGCCGGTAGGCGCTATCTTACTCTTCACAAATGCACCGTCGCTGAATACTTCCCCATTTTCCACGTCTCCAAGCTGGAAGTAGGATGAATTATAGACTACATCAAATCCACAAGCCCATAGGCCTGGGTTCTCATCCATATACAGCTGAATTTCTACTATATCGCCCGGCTTTCCCTTGGCACCTTTAATAGAAACGGCAGCAGAATCCTCTGCAGCAAACACCTGCACTGCAAACAAAGACAGCAGCAATGCAGCAACCAAAATAGACGTAACAAACTTTTTCATGGTAACACCATGCCTTTCCTTCAATTTGTGCCAAGCAGCGACTTAGTTTACTTGGATGCTGTAGTTGGGCGCTTCTTTCGTAATATTGATATCATGAGGATGGCTTTCCCGCAGTCCAGCACTGGAAATTTTCACAAAATATCCTTCCGCCTTCATTGTTTCTATATCAGGAGCACCGCAGTATCCCATGCCGGCACGAAGACCTCCCATAAGCTGGTAAATGGTATCGGACAGCGGGCCCTTGTAAGGCACACGGCCTTCTACACCTTCCGGCACAAGTTTTTTCGCGTTTTCCTGAAAGTATCTGTCCCGGCTTCCATGCTCCATAGCAGCAATGGAACCCATACCCCGATAGACTTTAAACTGGCGGCCCTGATAAATTTCTGAAGCTCCCGGACTTTCTTCGCATCCGGCAAACAGAGAGCCAATCATGATTACATTGGCGCCTGCGGCGATGGCCTTGGGCAAATCTCCAGAATATTTTACACCGCCGTCTGCGATAATTGGAATCCCTGCCTCGCAGGCAACAGAATATGCATTCATAACAGCAGTGAGCTGCGGCACACCGATACCGGCAACCACTCTTGTAGTACAAATTGAACCGGGACCGATCCCCACTTTAATCGCATCTGCACCGGCGGATATCAAATCTCTGGCAGCTTCTGCGGTTGCAATATTGCCTGCAATAACCTGAGCATCCGGAAAAGCGTCCTTCAGCTTGCCCACGCACTGGATTATATTTCTGGAATGGCCGTGAGCGCTGTCCAGCACAAGATAATCTGCACCGGCCTGCAGAAGCGCCCCTGCCCGATCCAGAATATCCGTAGTAACTCCTACAGCCGCCCCGCAGATGAGACGTCCCGCACTGTCTTTGGCAGAGTTGGGATATCTGGAAGCCTTTTCAATATCTTTAATGGTGATTAGGCCCTTGAGGCGGAAGTTGTCGTCCACGATCGGCAGTTTTTCCACCTTAGCCTTACACAAAATGGCTTTTGCTTCCTCCAGGGTCGTACCCTCTTTCGTGGTAAGGAGATTTTCCTTTGTCATGACCTCATGAATCGGGATATTGTAAGACGGCAAGAAGCGAAGATCCCGGTTGGTAATAATGCCCACCAGCTTTCCGTCTTCGTCGCAGATCGGAACGCCGGATATTTTATATTTGCCCATAAGCTCGTCCGCTTCGTAGACAAAGTTGTCCGGATGAAGGAAAAACGGGTTGGTAATAACGCCGTTTTCGCTTCGCTTCACACGTTCCACCTGATCAGCCTGCTCTTCAATGGACATGTTTTTATGGATGGTTCCAGCACCGCCTTCTCTTGCCATTGCAATGGCAAGCTCACTTTCTGTGACGGTATCCATCGCAGCACTCAGCAGCGGTATATTCAGCGTTATCTTTTTTGTAAGTTTTGTCTGTAAATTGATCTCTGATGGCAGCACGTCGCTTTTACGCGGAACCAGAAGCACGTCATCAAAGGTCAGACCCTCATATGCAACCTTGTTTTTCAATTCAACCATATGCTGTCTCCCTTTTTATAATTATATGTATTATATATCAACGCCCCCGGGATGTCAAGAGATGCGGCTGGACGGGAAATGATTTTTTATGGAAAAGCGCTGTTTTTGTCTTGTTTTTTCGATTAGAAGCGTATATAATAATGTGCATCATAACTGTTTGGAGGTTTTTATGGCACTGCCAATTGGAATTCAGCTGTACGGCGTCAGAGATTTTATGGATGAGGATCCCGAAAAGGCGCTGCGGGAGATCGCTGCGATGGGCTATGACGGAATAGAGCCCTGCGGCGGTTCATACGGAATGGAGCCCCAGGCATTTCGGGCCTTGTGTGATGAACTGGGGCTGAAAATTATAAGCGCCCATGTATCCTATCACATGCTTACCACAGATTTGGATAATCAGCTTTCTCTTTATCAGACATTGGGGGTTGAATACATCGCATACCCTTATATGGTGGAGGGGCAGCGTCCGGGAGACGCGGACTATGAAACGGTTTTGGAAAACTTGCGTCATATTGGGAAGAAGGCCAAGTCCAAGGGCATTCAAATGCTGTACCACAATCATGAATTTGAATTTGAAAAAATACACGGTCAGTATAAACTGGAATACCAGTTTGACCATCTCACGCCGCAAGAACTCCAGGCGGAAATCGACACCTGCTGGGTAACGATTGCCGGGGAAGATCCGGCTGCCTATATCCGCAAGTTTACCGGTCGCTGTCCCTGCGTACACCTGAAAGACTTTTACATGAGCGGGAAAAAGCCCGAGCACCTCTATGCGCTGATCGGCCTGCCGCATACAGAGGCGGAGGAAGGAGAGTCCAAGCTGGAATTCCGTCCTGCATGGATCAAATGGAATGTGCACGTTCCAGCGTGAAATATTTGAAATCTATCGAGTGGTGATAATATGCCAGGCAG
>CANQWE010000020.1 GCA_947627475.1 uncultured Clostridia bacterium | reverse complement strand
CAAAGCCGGATCCCCGGCTTTGCTATCGCGTTCGTTTCCTGCAGACTGCCTGTCTGCTCCGGAATGCAAGTCTCCAGTGCTTTTGCAGAATGTGCAAAGTGCAGCTTTGCCGATCCACTTTACGTGAAAGTCTGTGCAGACTTTCTATGCTTCTCCTGTGCGGCAAAGTAGGTGCCGATTTTTTCCCCGTCAATGATGCTGTACAAAATAGAGGGGTCCTTGCCGCTGAGCAACAGCATGGGAATCCCTGCGGCCCCGGCAATCTCTGCCGCCTGAACCTTTGTTTCCATACCCCCGGTTCCAAGGGCACTCCCGGCACCGCCGGCGCTGCGGCGAATTTCATCGGTAATTTTGTCTACCCGGGAAATGCGCTTCGCATTGGGATTTTTTCTGGGGTCGCTGTCGTACATCCCGTCTACGTCGGAGAGATTCACCAATAGATCCGATTCACACACAATGGCAACATAGGCGGATAGGGTGTCGTTTCCTTTAAACTGCAAACCCTCGCTGCTGATAGAGTCGTTTTCATTGACAATGGGGATGCAGCCGAAATCCAGCAGCCTTGAAAAAGTATTTTTAATAAGACGCAGCCGCTTTTCATCGTCTACCACGTCCCGGGTCATGAGAATCTGCCCTACCTGGTACCCATACATGGCGAACAACCGCTCGTACATGCGCATTAGCTCCGTCTGACCTACCGCGGCCAGCGCCTGCTTTTCCTCCACCGGACGGGGACAGATCTCCATGCCCAGCTTTGCCGTTCCCGCCGTCACCGCGCCGGAAGATACCAGCACTACTTCCCTGCCGGAATTCTTAATGTCCGATAATGTCCGCACCAGCGTTTCCATGCGCCGTATGTTGAGGCGGCCCGTCTTCGCATGGGTCAGAGTGGAGGATCCGATTTTTACCGTAATCCGACGACATTTCTGCACGTTGTCCATTGCCAATAAAATTCTCCGTTTTTGAAAAAAATTTACGAAATCGTATTCAATTTCACGCGATAATATATTATAATGGAATGAATACATATATTCTGATTTCTCCCGGGTTGCTTCGCACCCCCGGCAATTATGTTTATTATAGCATGGTTTGCCAAAAATTCAAGAAAAATCAGTAAACAAATCAAAGGACGGGCAGATTTATGGAAAAGAAAAAATACGACGTGGTGATCGCTGACGTGGAAATGGCGATCCTTTCCGATGAACGGGAAGACTTTGTTATGCGGCTGGTGAGCGATCTGGATGAAAAAATCCGCAAAATTACCCTGTCCAGCAAACGCTGTTCCAAGATGGACGCGGCTCTGCTGGTCGCGTTGGACCTTTCCAGTGAAAAGATGAAGGCGGACAAGCGTATCCGCAACCTGGAAGCGCAAATCGGCCTGTACGACGCAAATCTGCGCCGGCTACGGGAAGAAAATGCAAAGCTGAAGAATGCCATGCTGGAGGGAAAATCTGCCGACACCACAGAGGAGGCAGAAGAAGATGTACCCCAGCAGACGGAGACCGAAGGGACAGAGACGGACGTAGAGCAGCTGGACATGACAGAATCTGTCCCTGCTGAAAAGGAAGAGACACCGGCAGAAGCACAGCAGGCTCCTGCTGCAAAAAGCCGTGGCGACAAGCTGCGTCAGATTGAAAGCCTGCTTCGGGGCAAAAGCAACGGTTGACGATGGAGATGGCGGTGCAGGGACATCCCCTTCCTGAGCTGCTGGCCCCGGCGGGCAGCATGGCCGCTTTGGAGGCGGCCATCGACGCAGGAGCGGACGCGGTGTATTTCGGAGCAGACGCGTTCAATGCCCGGATGCGGGCGGACAATTTTTCTTTAGAAGAAGCCCGGCAGGCCCTGGCTCTGTGCCGTGCCTTCGGTGTAAAGGCCTATATCACGCTGAATACCCGGCTCACCGATCGGCAGCTGCCCCAGGCGGCAGCCTTGGCAGACGCTCTTTGGCAGGCAGGGGCTGACGCCTTTATCGTAGCGGACGCGGGACTGGCAGATGTGCTGCGCCGGCAGATTCCCGGGATTGAACTCCACGCCAGCACCCAAATGTCCGCCCATACCGAATATGACGGGGCGGCGCTGCAGGCGGCGGGATTTTCCCGGATGGTCTGTCCCAGGGAGCTGTCCTACGATTCCCTGAGCCGGCTGTGCACCCGCTCCCCCATCCCTATCGAAATGTTTATCCACGGGGCCCACTGCGTATCCTTTTCGGGACAATGCCTCATGAGCGCGGTGATGGGAGGTAGAAGCGGCAATCAGGGCTCCTGCGCCCAGCCATGCAGGCTTCCCTATACCCTGGGAAAAAAAACGGGGTATCCCCTGAGTCTGCGGGACATGTGCCTGGCGGGCCACATCCCCGAAATTCTCGGGACAGGCGCTGCCAGTCTGAAAATTGAAGGGCGGCAGAAGCCGCCGGAATATGTATATACCGTAACGTCTATCTACCGCAGACTGCTGGATCAGCGGCGGGCTGCCGATCCGGGGGAGGTGGCGGCGCTGCAGGCGGCTTTCAGCCGCAGCGGATTTACCGGCGGATACTTTACAAAAAATTATAAGAATATGCTGGGTGTACGAACCCTGGAGGACTATCACAGCGGCAGGGTCCCGGCTTATGGCGGCAGAAGCCGCCGTGTTCCTCTGGATATGACATTGACCATAGAGGTCGGAAAGCCCCCGCTGCTCACTGCGTCCTCCCCCCAAAAGACGGTAACGGTCTGCTTGGACGAGCCGCTGAAGGAAGGAGATGTGCCGCCGCCGAGGGAGGAGGCCGCACGCAAAAACGCAGGCAGGTTGGGAAATACACCCTTCGCGTTGTCCTCCTTTACCTATTGCGCGGACAGTCGGGCCCTGTTCACCCTTTCTATGCTGAACCGACTGCGCAGAGCGGCAGTAGATGCGCTGCTGGCGCCGCCGGCCCGGGCATGTGCGTCTGCCGCCGCGATTGGGATCATCTCCGGGTGTGATAACACATCCCCGGTGTATACTGCATCCTTTTTGTCCCACAGTCAGGTGACGCCCCTGGCCAGGGAATTTTTTGATAAAATCTACCTGCCTTATACGGATCCCCTGCCGGGGGCGGGCATAGAGCTGCCCCCCATTCTCCTGGGGGAAGATTTCCCGTCCGTATGGGAGCAGGCGGCAGGGGCCCCCTGCGTGCTGGTTCACACCCAGGGCCAGCTGGCGGAGGCCGTACGGCGGGGCATTCCCGCCAGCGCGTCGCTGCGCTTTAATGTTTACAACAGTTTTACGGTGGCAAGTCTGGCGGAGGCCGGTGCGACAGACATATGTCTTTCACCGGAGCTGTCTCTTCCCCAAATGCGGGATTTGCAAAGTCCTGTTGCCAAAGGAGCGGTGGTATACGGCAGGCTTCCCCTGATGCTTACCGTCCGGTGCGCTCTGTCTGACGGCTGCAGCCACTGCAGCCATGGCTCCGGCTGCGGCGGAACGCTCCTTGACAGAAAAGGGGCCGCGTTTCCGGTGACTGGCACGGACCGATGTGAAAATATTATTTGGAACAGCGTACCTATCTATATGGCGGACCGGATGGACCGTGTGCGCGGCGCGGGCATCACCCGCATGCACTTTTTGTTTACCACCGAGGACAGCGTAGAATGTGACGGGATCATCCGGGCATATGAAGCGGGGCTTGCGCCGGCGGGACAAATTTACAGAATGAAAAAATGAGGAAAATTTATAAACCCCTCCGTCAGCTTTGCTGACACCACCCCAGCATCTCCTACGGAGCTGCCTAAAAGGGGAGACTTAGATGGGGTGTTGCGCCACCACCCCGGTGTTTCACAAAGTGAAACACAAAAAAGGGGAGACTTGCGTTTTTGCTACACTGCCTCCATCTAGAAGCATCGCAGCGAATCGGAGCTTTTCAGCCTTTTCCCTGGGGGGAAAACATTCATTTTAAGAAAGCCCCCTTCGCGGCACAAGCCGCGAGGGGGGTGGCGAATCCAGGGAGCCGGGGGGAACGACACCATACTGCATATCTCCAGTTAAATTATAAAAAAATGAGGTTTTCAGGCAATGGAGGAAAAAAACGTACAGCTTCGGGTAAAATATCTAAAGGCAGATATGGAGCCTCTTTGTTATATCGAAGGCAAATCGGACTGGATCGATTTGCGCATCGCCGAAACGGTGGAGATGAAGGCGGGCGAATTCCGACTGCTGCCCCTGGGTGTGGCCATCGCTCTGCCCCTGGGCTATGAGGCGCATATTGTGCCCCGTTCCTCCACCTTCAAAAACTTTGGGATTATCCAAACCAATCATATGGGGGTGGTGGACGAATCCTACTGCGGCGATGGGGATCAATGGTACATGCCCGCCTACGCCCTACGGGACACGGTGATTGAGGCCGGCAGCCGGATCTGCCAGTTTCGGATCATGCCCCACCAGCCGGCCCTGACCTTCCAGGCAGTCGACCGTCTTGGCGGGACAGACCGGGGCGGCATCGGTTCCACCGGAACGAAATGACAAATTGCATGCAAAGCGGGGGGAAAATTGGGCTGCGCATAAAGGATGCCGTAAAAAGCTTGGTCTCTTCAGTGCCGCGGTTCTCCTATACAAGCTGCCAGTGTGCTCCTGCTTGGTGTAAACCCTGGCAATCCCCCTGGCGGACAGCAGCTATCCCTTCCCTATAGCCCCTTTTGATTGAGTGGGGGCGATAGCGAACAGCCACGCATGGGGAGATGGCAGCAGCTGCCACTCCTTTATAGCCCCCTCTGCAGTGTTTCGCCAGTGAAACACCAGGGCGGCAACGCCTAACACTTTCTTTGTTACCCTCTCATGGGGAGGTCGCAGCGCTTTGCATCTTTTTGCTGTCCCCCTCGTTTGACGGGGTGGCAGCGAAGCTTACGGGGGAGCGATATACATTTCCCTCTCCCCCAAAAATATACATCAAGGTAATAAGAATGACAAGACAACTGATTTTGGCCTCCGCCTCCCCCCGGCGCCGGGAGATCCTCTCCATGGCGGGCTACCGGTTTACCGTGCTGGCTCCGGAAGTGGACGAGCGGGCGCCGGGGCTGCCTCCGGACGATTTGGTGCAGGAGCTTTCCCGACGCAAAGCGGCAGCCGCCGCGGCCCTGGCCGGGCCGGATGATGTGATTTTGGCTGCAGATACCGTCGTGGCTTTGGACGGCGAAATTCTCGGCAAGCCTGGCAGCGGGAAGAGAGCTGCGCAGATGCTCCGTTCCCTGTCCGGCAAGGTCCACACCGTATACACAGGATTTACCATCGCAGACAAGACCACCGCCGTCACCCGGGCCGCAGCTGCCCAGGTGACGATGCGGGAGATCACCCAGGAGGAAATCGATGCCTATGTGGCTACCGGTTCCCCCCTGGACAAGGCCGGCGCTTACGGCATCCAGGAAGCGGCCGGCATGTTTGTTCAGTCCCTGCAGGGAGACTATTACACCATTATGGGCCTGCCCATCTGCCCTGTGTCCGTTCTTCTCCGGGACACGTTCGGGATCACACCTGACCTTCAGAAAGGATACTATCATGAGTAAAAATATCGGAATCGATCTGGGAACTGCCAACACCATCGTCTATGTACGGGGCAAGGGCATCGTACTGCGGGAGCCTTCTGTGGTCGCGGTGGAACAGCGGAGCAAAAAAGTGGTGGCCGTGGGCAACGCGGCTAAGCAGATGCTGGGAAAAACTCCCGGCTCCATTATCGCCATGCGCCCCATGAAGGACGGGGTGATCGCAGAATTTGATTTTACCACCGCCATGCTCCGGGACTTTTTTAAGCGCACCGCGGGCAGTACGGTATTCAGCCATCCTAGGGTGATCGTTTGTATTCCCTACGGAGTGACGGAGGTGGAACGGCGTGCTGTGGAGGACGTAACCCTGGAAGCCGGTGCCCAAAGCGTAGCCCTGATCGAGGAACCCATCGCCGCCGCCATCGGCAGCGGCCTGCGGGTGGAGGACGCCAAGGGCAGTATGATCGTGGATATCGGCGGGGGCACCACGGAAGTGGCCGTCACCAGCCTGGGCGGCATCGTGCTGTCTACTTCCCTGCGTATCGCGGGAGACGAGCTGGACGAATCCATTGTGAACTATATTAAAAAGCGGTATAACATCCTCATCGGGGAGATCACCGCGGAAATGCTTAAAAAGAAAATTGGCAGCGTCCATCCCGGCGTAGACCGGGGGTCTATGGAAATCCGGGGCCGTAACCTTCTCAACGGGCTTCCCGCGATCATTACCGTAACCACGGCGGATATCCGGGAGGCCATGCATGAGCAGGTGTTCCACATTGTAGAGGCTATCCGCACCACCCTGGAAAACACCCCTCCGGAGCTGTCCAGTGACATTTACGACAACGGCATTATGCTTGCCGGAGGCGGCGCCCTGCTGGGCGGCCTGGATGCCCTCATCAATCATGTAACCGGAATCAAAGCCACCGTTGCCAAGGCGCCCCTGGATGCGGTGGCGGTGGGGATCGGCCATGTGATCGAAAGCATGGGCGACGCAAACGATATCGTACAATTCCGGGGCAGAAGCTCCCGATAAGCGGAGCCTGCATCCACTTAGAAAGGAGGCGGCAGTGTGAAAAACTTTCTGAAATCCAGATTTTTTATTGTAATTGTGCTGATAGCCATTGTTCTCACCATTATACCAACGGTGCTCAGCGCTATGGGACTCCAGTCTGTTGTAAAAGACGCGGCGCTCTCTCTTTTGACTCCTGTCCAGGGACTGTTCACCTGCGCCACGAACGCGGTGGAGGGCTTTACCTCATATTTTACAGAATTTGACCGGATCGTTGCAGAAAACAACGAGCTGCGCGCCCAGATCGAAACCCTGCGCGGCGAAATCGACGAGGCGAAAGAGCTGGAGCAGATGAATGTGTGGCTCTATGATTATCTGGAACTGAAACGGGAGCATCCGGACTATCATTTCGAACCCGCTAAGGTGACCGGCCGGGAAAGCGGAAACTATATGACGGTATTTACTCTGGACAAAGGTACCGAGCACGGTGTGGAAAAAGATATGCCTGTCATCAGCAGCAGCGGCATCGTAGGCTATGTTACCGAGGCGGGAAAAAGCTGGTCCAAGGCGGTGACCATTTTGGAATCCGGCCGCGCTATCGGCGCCTATGTGGAGCGCAGCGGCGCGGTTGGCGTCGTTGAGGGGGACTATTCCCTGGCGTCCCAGGGCCTTTGTAAAATGTCGTATCTTGCCGCCGATGCAGATGTGGAGGTAGGAGACCGGATCCTTTCCAGCGGATACGGCAGCGTATATCCCCGCTCCCTTGTGATCGGGCGCGTAGCAGAGATTAAAGAAGATCCATACAATCAAACCATCAATGTGTACATCCAGCCGGCGGCGTCTCTGTCCGACGAAGACCGGTTTATGATTATTACAGAATATGACACCTATACAGAATAACAAAAAACAGAAGGACCGCCCCCAGTGGAGGTATCCGGACCGCCCCGGCGCTCCCCAGCCCAGTCAGCGGCGGCGTAGACAGCCCCGCAGTCCCTCCCTTACATTGGGCCAGGCGATCCTTGCGGAGCTGCAGGCCTTTTTCCAGAAAATCTGGTACTGCATATACGAAAACTGGGAAAGCATTTTAAAAGGGGCCGTTCTTGGCCTGTTTCTCCTGTTCTTTCTTTTGCTCCAGACCACCTTTTTTGTGGAATTTGCGCCTTTTGGCGCTGTCCCGGATCTGCTGCTCTCCCTGACAGTAGCTGTAGCCGTGTCGGAAGGAGAAAAATGGGGGGCAGTGTTCGGCCTGGTGGCCGCCTATTTCTCCCAGTCCCTGGGCGGCACGGCGGCGGGGCCGGCTCTGCTGCCCCTGCTGTATATGCCCACGGGCTACTTTTGCGGGATCTGCGCGAAAAACTATCTTAGCGACTCGATCCCGGTACGGGGGATTTATATTGCAGCCAGCGGCGCGGCACGGGGTGGGATCACCATGATCTGCGCCGCAGCAGTTTTAAACGCTTCTCTGGGAGAGATTTTTCTGCATATTGTAGTCCCAGAGTTTTTCTCCACGGCGCTTCTGGCCCCCGGTATTTACGGCCTGATTTATCTGGTGCTGCGGCCCTTTCATAAGTCTCGCGCCCAGCGAACCGGCGCCTGATCCCAGGTCCTGGGGCAAAATATTCGTACTTTACTTTCTGGAAAGGAGATTTCTATGCAGAAACGGGAACATCTTCTCCGTTATGTGTGCCTTGCAGGGTTTTTCTGCGTCGTCTGCCTGATTTTTATCGCAAGGCTGGTGAGCATACAGATTGCAGGTCAGGATTATTACACGGAAACCTCCGGACCGAAAACCTATACCCGTACGGAGATTATCCAGGCACAGCGGGGCAATATATACGACTGCAACGGAAACGCACTGGTATCCAACACTTTTTCCTATGATATCTATCTGGATGCAGGCAGTCTGCCCCGGGCGGCAGAAGACCGCAATGCAATTCTTTTAAGCATTGTGAACACCGCGAAGGAATACGGAAATCCGGATTCCTTTTCCCTGCCGGAAAATCCCTTTACTGTAAAAGAGGATACAGTCGCCCTGGACAGCGACTTTATGGAAACCGTATACGGCCGCCGGCTGACAAAGCTTTTGACAGACCTGAACTGTCCGCCCCAGGAGGACGGCACCTGGAAAGCGGAGGACCTTGCAGATGGGTACGACGCACTGCGTCTGCGGTACGGTCTGATCGACAGCGAAGGAGCGAAGCTTTACGATGAGCAGGACGCCGGGCTGCTGTTCGCCCTGCGGCTGGATATGGAACTGCGCAACTTTTCCGCCGCGGAGCCGTACACGATCCTCACCGATGTTTCTGTGGAGCTGATCAGCCGGATTATGGAAGGTTCTACCAGAGGAATTCGGGTAAGCAGCGAGTCGGAGCGTGTGTACAACTATCCAGGTACCGCTTCCCACATACTGGGCCGGGTTGGCCGGATCACAGAAGAGGACGCGGAATATTATAAAGAGCTGGGCTACTCTATGGACGCCATCGTAGGCGTGGACGGCGCGGAAAAGGCCTTTGAGCAGTATCTTCACGGGGTAGACGGGGAACTGACGATCGTAGAAGACGGATACGGCAACGTAGTGGACCAGTATGTGAGCCGGGAGCCAGTGGCAGGTCAGCATGTGTATCTGACCATCGATATTGAACTGCAGAAGGCGGCGGAAAAGGCCCTGGCGGACAACATCGCCATGATCGCGGAAAAAGGCGCCGCTACCGATACCCTCCTGGACGGGGAGGACGCCAATGCAGGGGCCCTGACCGCAGTGGACGCCAATACCGGAGCGGTGCTGGCCATTGCCTCCTATCCCACCTATGATCTTTCCACCTTCTCCGAAACCTATGCGGATTTAATAAAAGATGAAACGTCTCCTCTGTTCAACCGGGCACTGGAAGGTACTTACGCCCCTGGTTCCACCTTTAAACCGGGAGTTGCCGCGGCAGCCCTCCAGGAAGGGATCATCACCCCATACACCGAGATCCAGGACCTGGGGCAGTATACCTATTACACAGACTACCAGCCCAAGTGCTGGATCTACTCCCCCCGGTACGGCATGCGTACCCATGGATATGTGAACGTATCGGAAGCGATCCAGGTGTCCTGCAACTATTTCTTTTATGATGTAGGCCGGCAGCTCACGATTACCAAAATTGACGAGTACTGCGAAAAATACGGGCTGGGGCAGCCTACGGGCATTGAACTCAGCGAAAAAACAGGAATTCTGGCCGGTCCCAAATATCGGGAAGAAAACGGCAAAATCTGGTACGACGGAGATACGCTTCAGGCAGCCATCGGGCAGTCAGACCACCTGTTTACCCCCCTGCAGATCAACATGTATATCACTACCCTGCTGGGCGGCGGGGACCGGCTGGGGGCCCACATTCTGAAAGAGACGCGGGATTATTTTGGAGAGGTTTTGTACGAGGCCCAGCCACAGGTGGTAGACTCCATTCATCTGGACGATGTGGTGGTGCAGACGGTGCAGAACGCCATGAAGGACGTAACGGAAAACGGCTCCGCAGCCAGGGTCTTTGTAAATTATCCCATTTCCGTCGGCGGTAAAACGGGTACGGCGCAGGTGTCGGAAAATTCCTCCGATAACGCGACTTTTATCGCCTTTGCTCCCTTTGACGATCCACAGATCGTAGCCACCTGTGTGATTGAGCACGGCGCAAACGGTACGGACGCAGGATTTGCGGTGCGGGATCTGTTTGATCATTACTTTTTTGCAGGTACAGAAGGAGAAGAGGGGGAGGGATGATACTCCCGTTCTTTTGGACTTTTGCTGAACGCTTTGCCGCCCCAGGGCGGCGGAATGGAGATATGTTGTAATAATGAAAGAAACCAAGCAGGCGGCCCGTCTGCGGGCCGCCCTTATTGTCCAGGTGCTGGAGGAATTGTATCCGGACGCCATTTGCTCTCTGGATGCGGGAGAGGATCCCTGGCGTCTGCTGGTGATGGCCCGTCTGTCCGCCCAGTGCACCGATGAGCGTGTCAATATCGTAAGCCAGGATCTTTTTGCAGCACTGCCTACCCCAAAGGCCATGGCGGATGCCCCTCTGGAGCAGATCGAAGGGCTGATCAAATCCTGCGGACTGTATCGGGGAAAGGCGAAAAGCATTCGGGACGCGTCCCAAATTCTGTGCGAGCAATACGGGGGCAGGGTACCGGATACTATGGAAGATTTGCTGGCCCTGCCCGGCGTAGGCCGCAAAATCGCCAATCTGATTCTTGGCGACGTATACGGAAAGGGGGGGATTGTGGCGGACACCCACTGTATGCGCATCTGCGGGCGGCTGGGATTTTACCCGGCTGACAAGAAAAATCCCCTTCTTACGGAAAAGGTGATGGAAGAAATCATCCCGCGTCAGGACCAGAGCGCCTTCTGCCACCGGCTGGTGCTGTTCGGCAGGGACGTGTGTACAGCACGTTCCCCCAAATGCGAGGGCTGTCCCCTGGGGGAATACTGTAAATACATATCGGATGACAACGGATAAGAAAAAGGAGCAGCAGATTGAAAAAAGAAAAAAACTGCCGTCTGGGGAAAGTAGGCGGCCAGGCTGTGCTGGAAGGCGTAATGATGAAAAGCGGGGATAATATTGCCCTGGCGGTCCGCAAGGAGGACGGCTCTATCGCTTTGAAAAACAGCACCTTTGTATCGGCCAGAAAGAAAAACAAGCTTTTGAACCTGCCCCTGATCCGGGGGTGTGTGAATATGGTGGAAATGATGCGGCTGAGCTTTTCTACCCTGAATGACAGCACACAAATGCTGGGTCTGGACGACATGGAGCCGGAATCCAAATTTGACAAGTGGCTCCAGCGCAAGTTCGGGGACAAGCTGATGAACGTGGTGATGACCATCGGCATGGTGCTGGGGGTCATTTTGAGCGTCGGACTTTTTATGATTCTGCCCAATCTGGTGACCATGTGGCTCAACGACCTTGCCGTCGCCGGCGGCGGACCGCTGCCCAGTTTCGTGCAGAATCTGATCTCCGGCCTTTTGCGGATTCTTATATTTATTGCATATCTGCTGCTGGTATCCTTGATGAAGGATATCCGGCGGACCTTTGCATATCACGGGGCGGAGCACAAATCGGTGGCCTGCTATGAGGCGGGTCTGGAGCTGACGCCGGAAAACGCGGCTACGTGTACCCGGTTTCATCCTCGCTGCGGAACCAGCTTTATTTTTGTGATTTTGATTATTTCCATTTTGGTGACTAGCTTTATCAACTGGAATACCTGGCCCCAGTGGGCGATCATCGGCATGAAGCTGTTGATGCTGCCTGTCATTGTGGGGATCGGATTTGAGTTTCTGATGCTGGCTGGAAAATATCCAAACCCGGTGACACGGGCCCTGTCCGCGCCGGGACTGTGGATGCAGCGGATCACCACCAAGGAGCCAGATGCGTCTCAGTTGGAAGTGGCGATTGCGGCTTTAAAGAGCGCCATGCCGGAGGAATTCGGTGGGCAAGCCCCCGCGGGCGAAAGTCGGGGCGAGAATGTACACACCGATTCGTCCTCCCACGATGGGGAAGACGCTGCTGACTCTGGTTTGCCTGGTGGGCAGGCCCCCGCGGGAGCGTCCTCTTCCGATACAGATACAGAAAGCCGCGGATCATGACCTTGCCTGAAATCGAAGACCGGTTGGCCGCCGCCGGGGTAGACAGCCCCCGGTTCGACGCCTTGGAGCTGATCGCCCACTTTGAAAAAATCAGCCGGGCAGGCGCTATGGCCGGCGGGGACTTTCAAAGCCCCGCCCTGCAGGATGGGGTGGAACGCCGCTGCCGCAGAGAACCCCTTGCCTATATTTTAAAGCAGTGGGACTTTATGGGCCACACCTTCCGGCTGACGGACCAGTGTCTGATCCCCCGCAGCGACACCGAGCTGCTCTGCTCTCTTCTCATTGAAAAGCTTCCTGCGGGAGGCCGGTTCGCAGATTTATGCACCGGCAGCGGCTGCATCGCCATAGCGGCCCTTCTGGCGCGAAGGGATGCCCAGGGCGTAGGGGTCGAACTGTATCCGGACACCCTGAAAGTCGCCCGGGAAAATGCCCGGATGCACGGGGTGGAAAACCGTCTGAAGCTGCTCCAGGGAGACGTTTGTACCATGGAACTCTCCGACTCCTTCGACTGGATCGTCTCCAATCCTCCTTATGTGACGGTGGCAGAAATGGAAACACTGTCCCCGGAGGTACAGCTGGAGCCGGCCCGTGCCCTCACGGATGGGGGAGACGGACTGGCCTTTTACAGAAGTATTTTTTCCCGATATCCAAAGTATTTAAGGCCCGGCGGCTCCCTGGCCGTGGAGATCGGCTGGCAGCAGGGCACGGCAGTATGCGACATCGCCCGCTCTGCAGGCCTTACCCCTGTGATTTTGCAGGATCTGGAGGGCAGAGATCGGGTGGTGTCTTGTCATCTCAGAGGGGCGCTGCCCCACCCCCCGCAAAAGAAACTTTTTGAAAAAAGTTTCTTTTGAATCTTCAAAAACTTTAAAAAGAGAATTTTTCTGCCCAAATGGAAGGCGTCTGGAAGGAAAGGCCTCTTTCTGTGGCGTTTCGAGAACGAAACACATCAAAGAAGGACGACCAAGTCTGTACAAACCTATATGAAGTGGATAGACAAAGCGATACTTTGCAGAAACTGCAATAGCACTGTAGTCATGCAGTTCCAGTACAGGCTGTCAGTCTGCACCAAATGGGCGCCATTGCGAAGTCAGGAGTCGCGACTCCTGACTTCGCCAAACGAATCGCGGTGCGATCCGTAAATGCGCTTTTGGATACTTTTGCCGCATTGGGCAAAAGTATCATCCGTTTCCCTGCTTTGAAAAGCAGGAACTCCCCCCTGTGGGAGATAGCAAAAACCACGCATCCAATGCCTTGGGGCAGCGCCCCAAATTAACAGAAGGGACTGCTTCTTTTATGGAGAAACGAATCATTGAAATTACAGACACTTCTATGCGGGATGGAGAGCAAACTCCAGGTGTACGCCTGGGCGTACACCAAAAGGCGGAGTTTGCCCGTCAGCTGGAGCGGCTGGGGGTAGACGTGATCGAAGCGGGTTTTCCCGCCTCTTCCCCAGGAGATTTCCAGGCAGTACAAGCGGTGGCCCACTCTGTCTCCTCCTGTACGGTACAGGCCCTTTGCCGGGCTATGCGTACGGACGTGGACCGGGCGCTGGCAGCGCTGGCCGATGCAAAGAATCCGTGCATACATATTTTTTTGGCGTCCAGCCCGCTCCATCTGCAATATAAGCTGAAAATTACGGAGGAAGAGGCCCTTGCCGCAGTAGCGGACGCAGTGGCATATGCAAAGCAGTTCTGTCCCAAGGTGCAGTTTTCACCGGAAGATGCAACCCGCAGCGATTTTTCCTTCCTTTGCCGGATGATCCGGGCAGCACTGGACGCAGGCGCAGACTGTATCAACATCCCTGACACAGTGGGCTACGCCACCCCGGAGGAATTCGCCGGCCTGATCCGCCATCTCCACCAGGCGGTTCCCGCCCTGTCGGGCGCCCTTTGCGGCGTCCATTGTCACGATGATCTGGGCCTTGCTGTAGCCAACAGCCTGGCAGCAGTGGGCGCAGGTGCAGGTCGGGTGGAATGCACCGTCAACGGACTGGGAGAGCGGGCCGGAAACGCGGCCCTGGAGGAAATTGTTATGGCCCTCCACGTGCGTGGGGATATTTTAGGGGCCGACACCAACATTTGCACCCGTGAGCTGGTGCGCACCAGCCGGATGGCAGCTTCCCTTACCGCCGTGGCCGTTCCCCCCGGAAAAGCCATTGTGGGGCAAAACGCCTTTTCCCACGAATCCGGAATTCATCAGCATGGGGTGCTGGAAAACCGGGAGACCTATGAAATCATGCAGCCCTCTGATATTGGACTGGACAAAAATATGCTGATCCTGGGCAAGCTCAGCGGCCGTCACGCCTTTAACCAAAGGCTGGAGCTTTTGGGATACGCCCTGGACGACAAGGGTGTGGACGCTACCTTCCATCGATTCAAAGAAATCGCGGACAAAAAAACCTCCGTCACCGACGAGGACATCGCCGCCATCGTAAACGAATATTTGGACGGACTCCACGGGAAGTACTGGCTGGAGTCCTTCCAGATCCAGTCGGGCAATCATATGAAGGCGATGGCCCTGCTCTCCCTGCGGGACAAAGACATCGTCTCCACAGAAGCCGCGCCGGGCGACGGCCCGGTAAACGCGGCATTCAACGCCATCGATCGGATCGCGGGACGGGACGATATTGTACTGGAAAGCTACGAGATCCGGGCGGTGACCGAGGGCACAGACGCCCTGGGAGAAGCAAAGGTGAAAATCTGCGCCGCCGGCGCGTCCTTTACAGGACGGGGCGTATCCACCGACATTATCAAGGCAAGCATTAAGGCGTATATCAACGCGGTAAACAAATGTATTGCCGCCGGCACAGAGCAGGAGGATAACGAATGAAGCTGGAGATATACGACTCCACCCTGCGGGAGGGGGAACAAAGCGCCACGGTCACCTTCACCTGGGAGGACCGGCTGAAAATCATCGGGGAGCTGGACCGGCTGGGGATTTCCTGTATCGAAACAGGGATGCTCACCTGCTCCCGGGATCTGGAATTTCTCCATCAGGCCGCGGCGCTGGACCTTTCCCATGCTTCCCTGTCCGCCTTTGGGGCTACCCGGCGGGCCGGAGAGCGGGCAGAGGAAAGCGAAGGACTGGCGCTGCTGGCAGACGCTCCCGTTTCCACGGTTTGTATCTTTGGAAAGAGCTGGGGATATCAGGTGGAAAATGTGCTGCGCACCACAAAGGAAGAAAATCTTGCCATGATCCGGGATTCCGTTGCATTTTTGACGGGGGCCGGCAAGCGGGTGATTTTTGACGCGGAGCATTTTTTCGACGGATATTCCGACGACGCGGACTATGCGCTGTCTGCCTTACGCACTGCCTGGGAGGCAGGCGCAGACACCGTGGTTTTGTGCGACACCAACGGAGGGATGCTACCGGACGTGATCGGCATGGCAACAGGGGCAGCCACCGCGGCTGCCCGGGAAGCGTCCCGCTCTACGGGACATGCCTGCCATGTAGGCATCCACTGCCACAATGATATGGGCATGGCGGAGGCCTGCTCTGTCAGCGCGGTGCTCAGCGGCGCCGTCCACGTGCAGGGCACCATATCCGGCATTGGAGAGCGCTGCGGAAACGCCAATCTAAACACGCTGATCCCGGTGCTCCAGCTGAAGCTGGGGTTTGCCTGTATCGGAGAGCGTCTGGCGCTGCTTACCGACACGGCCCGACGGATCAATGAATTTGCCAACCGGGCCTTTGATGAGCGGGAACCGTTTGTGGGAGGATACGCCTTTACCCACAAGGCGGGCACCCACATCGACGGGGTGATCAAGTCCCCACGCTCTTTTGAGCACATTTCCCCAGGGTCTGTGGGAAACATGCGCAATATGATCATCAGCTCTCTGTCCGGCCGTTCTGCTATGGTGGAAAAAATGGCCCGGATCCTGCCCCAGCTGGATCGGGAAAGCCCAAAGGTGGCTGCGGCGCTGGAGGCGGTGCGGTGCAGGGAGGAAGCCGGGTACTCCTACGACGATGCGGAGGCGTCCCTGTTGTTGGTAATCCGGGAAGCGCTGGGTATGCGGCGCCAGTATTTTCAGGTTCCCCATTTTAAAGTAATGACAGACGAAGGCAGTGGGAAAGAAGAAAACATGCGGTCCACCGCTATGATTAAGGTGGAGGTGGGCGGCGCACAGGAGCTTTGCGCCGCAGAGGGAATCGGTCCGGTGAACGCCATGGACAAAGCGCTGCGGCAGGCGTTGGTCCGATTTTATCCTGCCATTGATCAGATGCATTTGACTGACTTTAAGGTACGCGTCATCAGTGGCGGCGCCACTGCTGCTGTGGTTCGGGTCGTGATCGAGTCTACAGACGGGGTGACGGTTTGGCGTACGGTTGGCGTGTCTCCGGACGTGATCAGCGCCAGCTGGCAGGCCCTGCGGGATTCTGTGGAATATATGCTGGAACTGCGCTGCGGGGAGATGTCCGTACAGCTTTTAAAGGAGTGTCATGGCACTCCATGATAGAAGGGGAGTCTATTACATACTTTTGCCGGTGCGGCAAAAGTACCATTCGCCCTTCCCTTCTTTGGTAAGCAGGAAGGAATCTGCTCCTCTTCTAAGAGGAAGGAAGACTATTCCTTTTCCAAGGGAAAGAGAAAAGCATGTTCCTTTTGTACTGTGACAAAAGGAACCAAAAGCACAGAAAAGGGAAGGAGGCTTCCCCTTCCCTTTTCAAACCCATCCCCTTTGACAAAGGAAGTCCGTACAGACTTTGCGTAAGGTGGATAGTCACAGCAAGACTTGCAGAGCCTGCAACAGCGCTGGAGACTTGCAGTCCGGAGCAGACTTTCAGTCTGCACAAAACAAACGCGATAGCAAAGCCGGGGATCCGGCTTTGCCCCTCACGGATCGCTGTGCGATCCGCAAAGCGCACTTTTGGGTACTTTTCCTGCGCTGAGGAAAAGTACCACCCGTCCCCCTGCTCCCAGAGCAGGAACGAACCTGTTTCTCTTCCAAGAGGAAGGAAAGACTATTTCTCTTCCAAGGGAAAAAGAGAAGGGCGTTCCTTTTGTCACAGTACAAAAGGAACCAAAAACACAGAAAAGGAAAAGGAGCAGATCTATGCTGCATGATACAATCGCCGCTGTTTCGACCCCCTATGGGAAAGGCGGCATCGCCGTTATCCGCATTAGTGGTGATGAAACTACCGCCGTACTGCGGGGCTGTTTTACCACAAGCGGCCCATATCCTGTAGACCATCCACGCCGGGCCTGCTTTGGCTCCATTATACGGGATGGCGAAATCATAGACAGCGGCATCGCTGTCTATTTTGCCCCCGGGGCCTCCTTCACCGGAGAGGCCTCTGCAGAAATCAGCTGTCACGGAGGGACGGCAGTGACAGCTGCTGTACTGGAAGCTGTCTTTCGGGCAGGGGCACAGCCTGCCGGGCCAGGGGAATTTACCCGCCGGGCCTTTATGAACGGGAAAATATCCCTCACTCAGGCACAGGCAGTGGGCCTTCTCATTGATGCAGACACCGACTCCCGCAGGCGTCTTGCCGCCAGTGCCCTGCAGGGTGCCCTGCGGGAAAAAACAGAGGGCATGCGCGCTCGCCTCACTTCCCTGCTGGCCTCCCTTTACGCCACCATAGACTATCCGGAGGAAGATTTGGCCGAGCAGACCCCAAGGGAGCTGTCCGCAGGCTTTTGCGCCGTTACAGAAGAGCTGCGGGCGCTGCTGGCCACTTACCGCACCGGCAGCGCTGTAGCCGACGGCGTGCGTACCGTAATCTGCGGTTCCCCCAACTGTGGAAAAAGCTCCCTTTACAATCGTATACTGGGCCAGGATCGGGCTATCGTCACCGATATTGCCGGTACTACCCGGGATATCCTTTGGGATACGGCGGATTTTGGCGGGATTACACTGCGGTTGGCGGATACGGCCGGTCTGCGGGAAAAAGGCGAGACAGCCGATCTGGTTGAAAAAATCGGCGTGGAGCGTTCCCGTCAGAATATAGAAGAAGCCCAGCTAATTTTTTTGGTTTTGGACGGATCCCGCCCTCTTCTGCCTCAGGAGGAGCAGTGGCTTCGGGATCTTTCCCAGCGCGGGGATACTGTGAAAATTGCCGTTGTCAATAAAACGGACTTATGTCCCACATCCGTGCTGGACACGGATGCCATTGGAAGCTGGGTGGACAGTGTGGTCCTTCTCTCCGCTAAAACCGGTGCGGGGATGGATTCCCTTGCAGCTGCTGTGGGGACGTTGTATCAATCTCAGGACAGGTCCTTTGCTGCACCCTTGATTTGGGACGCCCGCCACAAGGCTACATTAGAGCAGGCGATTTCTCTTTTGGAAGAAGCAGCAACAGCCATGGATGCAGGAGCGCCTGCAGACGGCGTGTGTACCCTTGCGGAGGAGGCGCTGGCAAATTTGTCTCTTTTGGATGGGAGGGGGGTTTCCGAGGAGATTGTTTCGGAGATATTTTCCCGCTTTTGTGTGGGAAAATAGAAGGAAGACGTACTTTCCCCTGCCTGGTCTTCCAGGAGATAATCGACTCCCACTGGGGCATTTCGCGAGCGAGATGCTTGGGCGGTGGCGCCGTAGACGATGGGGGAGAGATATGTTTCCCCATCTCCATAGGGGAAAGTCCCTGCTTCCCGAAGCAGGGAAACGGTGGTACTTTTCCGCAGCGCAGAAAAAGGGTACGTTGCTTCAAGGGTACACCAAAAGTCCGCTTTTCGGATCGCGCTGCGATCCGTGGGCCAAAGCCGGGATTCGGCTTTGCGATCGTGTCCGTTTTGTACAGACTTTCCGTCTGTACCGATGTGTCTGACTACAGTGCTTTTGCAGGACCTGCAAGTTCTTGCTTTGTCGAGCCACTTTACGCGAAAGTCTGCACGTACGTTCAACTATTTGGCTCCCCTTAGTAAGGGGAGCTGTCGGCAGCGCCGACTGAGGGGTTGTTTCCTTCATCTTGCTGCAGCGGGAAATGGATTTATTCCCAACAATCCCCCCGTCAGCTACGCTGACTTCTCCCCTTTAAAAAAGGGGGGCTAAAAAAATGAGGCTTTGCTGACACCTCCTTGGGAGCTGATCAAATCTCTGCATACTCTATTTGGCTCTGCTTTTCTGTTCTATATCCTTTTGTTTTCTACTTATCTTACAGTTTCTGCAAGCCCAGCGTATACCAAATAGTTTGCTTTACCCGCACTTGGCAAAGGGATTGGGTTCGAAAAGGGAAGGGGAATCCCCCTTCCCTTTTCTGTCTTTTTGATTCCTTTTGTAATGTGACAAAAGGAACGGCCTTCTCTTTTTCCTTGGAAGAGGAGCATTCTTCTATCCTACTTTCCAAAATAGGTCTGCCTTTTCTGCTTTCTCAGATCTCAAAAGCTGCTTTTCCCCATGAAATGGGATCTTTCTCCCTGCTCCCAGATCTGGGGTTTCTTGTGCTCCTACCCTTCTCCCCGGAGCAGCAAAAAAGAGAGGCGCTGCCCCCTCTTTCACATTGCAGCCCTGAAAGAAATTTCTTTCCCTTTTCTAAAGAAGAAAAGAAAAATCCTTTTTCTCCTCCTTTTTATAACAAACGCTCAAAAAACTCTTGACGCAGATTCTGCCAAGGTATATAATAATTTATATGTATGCGCATATCCCGGCTCCTGCCGGCTTTATATAAAATAGTACATTTTTCACTGCATGATTTACTGCTTTTCCCAGTAAATGCAGAAATTGCTTTTTCTCTGGGTCGACCGCCCGGTTTGCGGCATACATACATAATTTTTTGCATTTAAAATGATGAAAAATTCATTTGTGAAGGAGGTATTGTATGCCCGCACCCTACATAATTACTGCGGTTGTCGCTGTAATTGTCGGCCTTTTGATCGGCTGTCCCATCGGAATCGCCTACCGCAAAAAAATTGCAGAGGCACAGATCGGTTCCGCCGAGCTGCAGGCGAAAAAAATTATTGCCGACGGCATGAATCAGGCGAAAACAGACGCCGCTGCTGCAAAAAAAGAAGCACTGATCGAAGCAAAGGAAGAAATGCTTCGGGCGAAAAATGAGTTCGAACAGGAAATAAAGGAACGTCGCAGCGAATTGTCCCGTCAGGAACGGCGTGTCCAGTCTAAGGAAGAAACCCTGGACCGGAAAACAGACGCGCTGGAAAAAAAGGACGAAGCCCTTTCCAAAAAAATTGAGGAAAACGAACTGGCAGCCCAGGATTTGGAAAATTTAAAAACAGAAGCCCGTATGACGCTGCAGCGTATTTCCGGAATGACAGCCCAACAGGCAAAGGACAAGCTCATTGAAGAAATGGTGGAAGAGGTCCGCCATGAGCAGGCGAAGAAAATGGTGGAGCTGGAGCAGGAATTCAAAGACGAGGCGGACGACAAGGCCCGCAACATTATTGCCCAGGCAATCCAGCGCTGCGCGGCGGATCATGTTGCTGAGATCACTGTTTCCACTGTGACGCTTCCCAGCGAAGATATGAAGGGGCGGATCATCGGCCGGGAGGGCCGGAATATCCGCACCATTGAAACCCTGACCGGCGTGGACCTGATCATCGACGACACACCGGAAGCCATCACCATCTCCAGCTTTGACCCGGTTCGCAGAGAAGTTGCCCGAATCGCACTGGAACGGTTGATTACCGACGGCAGAATCCACCCTGCCAGAATTGAGGAAATGGTGGAAAAAGCAAAACATGAGGTGGACGTGGCCATTAAGAAGGCCGGCGAAGCAGCCACCTTTGAAACAGGAATCCATGGTCTGAACGGCGAACTGGTTCGCTTGCTGGGCCGTCTCAAATACCGCACCAGCTACGGTCAAAATGTGCTGCATCATTCGATTGAAGTGTCCCTGCTTTCCGGCATTATTGCCGACGAGCTGGGCGTAGACAATATGCTGGCCAAACGGGCCGGACTCCTCCACGATATCGGCAAGGCCCTTACCGCAGAGCTGGAGGGCTCTCACGTACAGCTGGGTGTAGATATTGCCCGTAAGTATAAGGAAAGTAAAGATGTGATCCACGCCATTGAGGCCCACCACGGGGATGTGGAGCCTCAAACCCTTGTAGCTATGATTGTCCAGGCTGCTGATGCAATTTCCGCGGCCCGGCCGGGAGCGCGGCGTGAAAATCTGGAAAACTATATTAAGCGCCTCACCAAGCTGGAGGAAATCGCTAAGAGCTTCGACGGCGTGGAAAAATCCTTTGCCATCCAGGCAGGCCGGGAAATCCGAATCATGGTAAAGCCGGAAGTCGTTTCCGACGACAAGATGCCTTTGGTGGCCCGGGACATCGTTAAGAAAATTGAGGATGAACTGGAATATCCGGGACAGATTAAGGTGCATATCGTCCGGGAAAGCAGAGCGATTGATTACGCGAAATAAGCATCAAAAAAGCCTTTCTCTAAAGAGAAAGGCTTTTCTTTTTTTTATGTAGAATAATTGGTAATCCCCCGCCGCCTTTGGCGACACTCCCCCTGGGAGCCTACAGCAATCTCCCCACAAGGGGGGCATCTCACCTATTTAAGCCTCCCCCTTTAGATGGCTCGCTTGCGAGACACTGGGGTGGTGGCGGCAAAGCCGCCGGAGGGGTAGCTTCGTGGAAACAGCAAAATCAATCCCCCCGTCAGCTCCGCTGACATCCCCCCTTTACACAAGGGGGACTTGAGGAGGACTGCCTCTCCTTCCTTGTGTTTCGCTTGCGAAACACCGGAGTGGGTGTCAGCTTTAGCTGACGGAGGGGTCGATTCTATATTTCTCAAGCTAAACTTACTTTATACGTAAGATTTCCTCATTATTTCATTCATTTTGATTTTTTTTATAATTTTATAGAAAAAAACACAACGAAAATCCGTTCTGCAATTTTAAAAAATATACATCCACCTTATATACTTACATTTTGCGTAAGGTTTCATTTTAAATACTTTTTTCCCTGAATAACCCGAAATAAAAACCGCTTTACTTTTCCTCTTTAAATACATTCCGAATCGCTATATTCACAAGTTTTCGGATACTTACCCCATATTTTTCATTCAGCTTTTCCAGCCCTGCCACGTTGCTTTCTAAAATGTAAAAGGTATGTGCTGCATATGGATCTGTTTCTTTGCTTTCGTATAGTGTTATATCCTCATGTTCGATCAACTCCATAATACAAGCATTGAAAATATCTGCTACACCAGCATCATATACCTGCGTTGCATCTCTCATTTTTTCAAATAACCGATCTTATATATCATAATTTCGCTTAATTTTCTTTTCTTTTTTCCAAAATATTTTTCCAACATGGCATTTTGCCTCTATCTTTCAGGGCTTATTCCTTCAAAAAATTTAGAAAAATCTGTTTTATAGATTTGTTGTAGCGCCACCAAATCGCTGATAAAAATATTTCCCTTTCCCATTTCTATCAGCGAATATGTACTTCTACTGATTGGTGATCCAAGAACATTCATTTTTGCTACTATTTGTTCTTGGGTCAATCCATTTTCCGTTCGTAATTTTTTTATATTTTCACTAAATTTTTTATCATTTAATTTTAGTTTCATATAAAATTCTCCATTTTTGCTTTTATTTATAAGCTAATCTTGATTTTACAAAAGAAATAGTGTAAAATTGCTTATAGATATAAGCAAACAATGGAATTTATTTTTAATGAAACATTATCGTATTTCCTGTTCTAAAGCATTGAATTCCGGAGTATCAAAAAATTCTGCCAAAGTTATTTCTAATCCGTCACAAATTTTTTTGATTGTAGAAACCTCCGGTTTACGACTTTTGTTTCCTAATATACTATAAATTGTAGATTTATCGACTCCAGATAAGACGGACAGCATGTATGGAGTAATGCCTTTTTCTTCACACAATTCTACAATTCGATTCGCTAATGCTTCTTTTAAGGTCATAAAATTCTCCTTTAATGGGACATATCCCATTAGTTATATTTTATGACCTTTATATAAATCTATGAGGGGGATGTATCCCTCTATATTTATAGAAAATAGTGGGATATATTCATCTATTTTTACAGAAAGGACTACCGCCATGCGCTGCAAAAACTTTTGCTGTATTTACAATCAAAATGCCAGCTGTACTTCCGAAAATCTTTTGATCGATCAATATGGAACCTGCGCAGATTGCGTGTACCCACAGAAAAATATTCAACCTTCTCCTTCCCCATTTACCGGTAAAATTTTGGTTGGGGCTGTATCCATTCCTGTATCCGGCAATACAAATTTTCCCGCTGAAAACAATGAGCGTTTAGAGCTGTTTATCCGTAAAATAAAAAAGTAGATTTGAAAACCTTGAGAATAAAAAAACGCCCCTTGTGTAAAGGGGGCTTTAGGGGGACCGCCTCCCCTGTGTAAGGGGAGGTGTCAGCGAAGCTGACGGAGGGGTTGGTTCATATATTTTTATTTGTAAAATTTCTATAGCCTTCGTATCACAATCCCCCACCCGCTTCGCGGGAGCCCCCTTTATACAAGGGGGCCTTAGGAGCAATGCCTCCCCCTTCTTTATGGAGGGAGGCTTAGAGAGACCGCCTCCCCTTTTACACTTATCTTCCCCACTGGGAAAGCTATAACCGCTGTGCAAAAAGCCTTATGCAACAACGCATTCACCTTATCATTCCTCTTATTTCAAAACTTACGTATTTCGTAAAATCATGCCCCCGTTTTATTGACAAACCTGCTACTGTAGGGTACAATACATATAACATCAAAGGAGAACTGGCCGTGGAATTTTTGAAAAATACAAGCGTTTGCTTTACCGGGCACAGGAAAATTTTGGGCGTGCACACCCATGTCTTGCCCATCCGTCTGGACCGCGCAATCCAAAACCTGATCCGTCTGGATTACTGCAACTTTATCGCCGGTGGCGCCGTTGGATTCGATATGATCGCCGCTGAGGCTGTCCTTGCTGCTCGCGAAAGAGATCCCCGTATTACTTTGTTTCTTGCCCTTCCCTGCCGGGATCAGACCGCCCGCTGGAAAAATCCTTCCGATATTGCCCGCTATCAGCGCCTTGTGGAAGAAGCAAACGCAGTCCACTATATCCAGGATTCTTACTCCAGCACCTGTATGCATAAACGTAACCGATGGATGATTGATAACAGTGCCGTATGCGTGGCATATCTTAACGCTTCCGCAAGCGGTGGTACCGCTTATACAGTGAACTATGCCCGCGGAAAGGACGTTCCGGTGGTCAACCTGGCGGATAGCAGCTTTATGGAAATTTTTGCGGAATAAAATATTTATGGGGAGGATACTTATGCATATTCTGGAACCGCAAAAAAGAAATTCTCAACTGATTGATCAGCTGTCCGCAGTGTGGGAGGCTTCTGTGAAGGCAACCCATTTGTTTTTATCTGCTGATGCAATAGAAAACATAAAAAAATTTGTCCCTACCGCACTGGAAACGGTACCCCATTTGATTGTGGCAGAAAACGGGGATTATGTTCCCATTGCTTTTATGGGAATAAAAGATAAAAAGTTGGAAATGCTGTTTATTGCACTCGGTGAAAGAGGGAAGGGACTGGGAAAACAACTGATTCTTTATGGTATCAAAAAATTTTCTGTCAACAAGCTTGCCGTAAACGAACAAAATTCCCTGGCCAGAGGCTTTTATGAGCATATGGGATTTTCTGTTTATAAAAGAATGGATTTTGACGAACAGGGAAATCCCTATCCGCTTTTATATATGAAACGAACTTAAAAACACCCTGCAAGCATCTGTTTGCAGGGTGTTTATGATTTTCAAAATCCGTTCGTTCCCCTTACCGTTAGCAAGGGGAACGAATGGTACTTTTGCCGCGTCTGGCAAAAGGACCGAAAAATGCATTCTCGGGTCGCTTTGCGATCCGTAGGAGCAAAAGCCGGATCCCCGGCTTTTCTATCGGGTTTATTGGGTGCAGAATTTCAGTCTGTACCCAGATGTCTGACTACAGTACTCCTGCAGGTCCTGTAAAGTGCTGCTTTGCCAATCCACTCTACTCCAAGTTTGAACAAACTTTGCAATGCCACTGCTGGGGAATTTATAACCTGTTCAGCTCCCCTAAAACATTCTGGGAAAGGATCAAAATTCCGCTAAGGCGAAATTTTGATCCTTTTTATCAATATCCTTTTATACCATTTGTCTCTGTCAAAGCCGTTAATAGGTCGGACTGTCCAGCCGCCAGCCGTCCTCTTCATATATCATCTGGATCTCCACTGTAACATCCTCCGCACCGTCCACATAAGACTGGACCTTTACCACTGCGGTGTTCCCCTTTTTCCGAATTACCTCTACCTGCATATCCCCGTCCTCCGCGCTATACGTACGGGCGTCTATTACAGAAAGATCCTTGTGGACCGCAAGGGTGCCGTTTTCCGTTTCCATATACCGGGCATGGGTTGCAGCACCTTCATCAACAGAAATTCCAGTAAAGGCCATTTCAAACAAATAAGTACAGTAAGCCCCAGAGTAGACCTTTTCTGTTGCCTCTTTCATACTGTCTATGGAATCATATCCGGCATCCTCCCTCACCGGCAGATAGCTGAGAAGGGTTGCATCCGTCTGGATTTCTCCAGCAAAACTTCTGGCAGCCTCGCTGTCCGGATCTACACAGGGAAGTCCTTTTCCAAAATATATTTCATTAATGGCAATGCTTTCTTCAATGAGTGTTTCTGCTGCAGCAGTAATCTCTTCATCTGAAAAGGATGATACGCCGCAGGAAGAAAAAAGCACTACGCCAAGTAATCCTGCGATCATATACACAAACCGGTGTCTCATGGAAAAACCTCCTGTAGTATTCCTCGGGGAAGCGCCTGCTTCGTCTTCGCAAGCCACCATGTGGGGAGTTGCAAAACAACTCCTAGGAGGATAGCGAGAGTAGTGAGCCTGGGGGGATTGGTTTTGTTGCTTTCACGCAGGCTACCCCACCACCGCTAACGCGGTCCCCCTCCCCTTCCTCCGGAAGGGGAGGCTTCATTTGGGAAGAGATCACTTACTCTTCTATTTCGGCAGATACTTCCTCGTCTTTCTCCTCGCCGCCTTCCGTTTCTTCCTCTTCTTCTACCTTTTCCGCCACGGCAAAGCTTACCAAAGTGGCGTCCTCCGCAAGCCGCATCAGCCGCACGCCGGTGGCACCGCTTCCCTTCAGCAGAGATATTTCCGAAACTGCGATCCGAATCAAGGTGCCGGTGTCGGTAATGAGCATCAAATCCTCATCCTCAGTAGCTACTGCTACACCGCACAAATGCCCGGTTTTTTCGGTGATCTGCTGACACCGGATTCCCATATTGGGCCGGTTTTTTCGGCGGAAGTTGGAGAAGGGCACCCGTTTTCCGATTCCCTTTTCAGTAATCGTAACCAGATGGTGATTTTCCTGCCATGCCGCGTCGTTTTCTACAATGACAGCCCCTACTACCCGATCTCCCTCCCGAAGACGGATCCCGGTTACGCCGCGGGAAGTCCTTCCTACGATACGCACGTCGCTTTCTGCAAACCGAGAGCCCTGTCCCTGGGCGGTTGCTATGAGAATATCCGCATCTCCCATGGTCCTGTCTACAAAGATCAGGCTGTCTCCCTCGTCCAGATTCATGGCGATTTTCCCGCCTTTTCTCTGGTATTCAAATTCACTGAGAGGTGTGCGCTTGATGACACCCGCCTGGGTAACCATCACAAGATATTCCTCGCTGGAAAAGCCTTCTATGGAAATCACAGCGGTTACTTCCTCACCCTGTTCCAGCTCCAGCAGGTTCACAATATTGGTCCCCTTTGCTGTACGGGACGCCTCAGGAATCTGATATGCCTTTTTCGCAAACACCTTACCCCGACTGGTAAACAGAAGCAGATACGAATGGCTGTCCGCCACAATGACCTTTTCCGTATAATCCTCTTCCTTCATGGTGAGACCGGCTTTTCCCATACCGCCCCGCCGCTGCGCGCTATACACGTCGGCAGGCTGCCGCTTTACATAGCCGGTTTTTGTCATAGTGATGATACACTTGTGCTGCTCGATCAGATCCTCCAGTTGGATCTCATCGTGATATTCCACCAGCTCTGTACGCCGCGGGTCCGCAAACTTCCGGCGAATTTCCGTCAGTTCATCCCGGATGATTCCTTTTATTTTTTCCGGATCTGCCAAAATTCCCTGCAGTTCGCTGATAGCCGCACTCAGTTCTGCCAGTTTTTCTTCGATTTTCTGCCGTTCCAGGCCGGATAGCCGTCCCAGCGGCATAGATACTATGGCCTGGGCTTGCTCGTCAGAAAGGCCCGCGTTTTCGCTTCCTGCAAATTCCAAAAGCCCCTCTTTTGTAGAGATGTCCGCGTTCTGACTACCGTCCCCCACAAAGCGCGCCTTCAAATTTTCCTTTGCGGTAGGAGTGTCCGGGCTGCTGCGGATAATGGAGATCACCTCATCGATATTGTCAATGGCAATTTTATAGCCTTCATACAGATGGGCTTCCTTTAGGGCTCGTTTTAAGTCAAACTGGGTACGCCGGGTAATGATCCCCTTCTGGTGATCAATATACGCCTCTAAAATCTGTTTCAGGTTCAGGATTTTCGGCTCTCCGTTCAGCAGCGCCAGCATGTTGATGGCGCAGGTATCCTGGAGTTGGGTATATTTATACAACTGATTGAGAATAATCTGACAGCTTGCATCCCGCCGGCATTCAATCACGATCCGCATACCGTGGCGGCCGGACTCGTCCCGGATCCCGGTGATTCCGTCTACCCGTTTGTCCCGCACCAGATCTGCAATGGATTCCACCAGCATAGACTTGTTTACTTGGTAAGGAATTTCCGTTACAATAATCCGGTGTTTGTCCTCTTCAATATCGGCTCTGGCCCGTACCATGACCCGGCCACGACCGGTTGTATAGGCCTCATAGATGCCTCTGCTGCCGTATATGGTAGCGGCGGTGGGAAAATCCGGTCCTTTGATATACTGCATCAGAGCGGGAATTTCCGCGTCGGGATTTTCTAAAAGATACAAGGTTCCGTCGATGACCTCTCCCATATTGTGGGGTGGGATGTTGGTGGCCATACCTACGGCAATTCCCACAGATCCGTTTACCAAGAGATTGGGAAACCGGGAAGGAAGTACGGTAGGTTCCCGTCTCCGGTTATCGAAGTTGGGCATAAAATCCACAACATCCTTTTCGATATCCCGCATCAGTTCCCCGGCCAGCTTGGACATTCTTGCTTCCGTATACCGGTATGCCGCCGCCCCGTCCCCATCTACAGAACCGAAGTTTCCATGCCCCTGTACCAAGGGATAGCGGAGAGAAAAGTCCTGGGCCATACGCACCATTGTGCCGTATACGGCAGCGTCGCCGTGGGGATGATACCGTCCCAGCACGTTGCCCACTGTGGTTGCAGACTTGCGAAAGGGCTTGTCGTATGTAAGATTATCTTCATACATAGCGTACATGATACGCCGCTGCCCCGGCTTCATACCGTCCCGCACATCCGGCAGGGCACGGCTGATGATAACGGACATGGAATATTCTAGGAAGGATTTCCGCACTTCCTTGTCCATGGCAATGGGCTTTATCTTCTGCTGGGGAAATTCAATATTGTTATTTTCTTCGCGCACGTTTGTACCCCTTTATTGAAAGCGGTGATCCCGCTTAGATGTCGATATTTTCCGCGTATTTGGCGTTTTTCTCGATAAATTCCCGTCTGGGCTCTACTTTGTCTCCCATGAGTAGGGAAAATACCTCGTCGCAGGCCATGGCGTCATGGATATCTACCCGCAGGATCGTCCGACTCTCCGGATCCATGGTAGTTTCCCATAGCTGTTGGGCGTCCATCTCTCCAAGACCCTTATAGCGTTCTGCTTCCGCGTTGCCGCCGAAATCTGCGATGATCCGGTCCCGTTCCTCATCGGAGAAGGCGTACCGCTCCTGGCTTTTTCCTTTATATACTTTGTATAGAGGCGGCTGCGCCAAATAAACATGCCCGTCTTCGATAAGCTGCCGCATATGCCGGAAAAAGAAGGTAAGCAGCAGCACGCGGATATGGGATCCGTCCACGTCCGCATCGGCCATGATAATGATTTTCCCGTACCGCAGCTTAGAAATATCAAAGTCTTCTCCGATGCCGCAGCCAAGGGCCTGTATAATGGGGATCAGGGATGGATTGGAATAAATTTTGTCCAGCCGAGATTTCTCTACGTTCAGCACTTTTCCCCGCAGGGGCAGAATCGCCTGGAACCGGCTGTCCCGCCCAGTCTTGGCGCTTCCGCCTGCAGAATCTCCCTCTACCAGATAAATTTCTGTAAATTCTACCCGCCGGTCCTGACAGTCTGCCAGCTTTCCGGGCAGGGTTGTGCCCTCCAGCACGTTTTTGCGCCGGGTTAGCTCTCTTGCTTTTCTGGCTGCTTCTCTCGCCCGATTGGCAGCCATACATTTTTCCACGATCAGTTTTCCGGCAGCAGGATTTTCTTCAAAGTATTCGGAAAGCTTTTGGGTGACAATTCCGTCTACGATGCCCCGCAGCTCCGAGTTACCCAGCTTTGCCTTCGTCTGGCTTTCAAATTGGGCGTCGGGCAGTTTTACAGATACTACGGCGCACAGTCCTTCCCGCACGTCGTCGCCGGACAGCTTTTTATCGTTTTCTTTTAAGGCGCCGCACTTTCTCGCGTAATCGTTGATTACCTTGGTCAGGCCGGATTTAAATCCGGCCTCATGGGTGCCTCCGTCTACTGTTGCCATATTGTTGGCAAAGGTGACGATGGTATCGTTGAAGCTGTCGTTATATTGCAGCGCTACCTCCGCGGTGACATCGTCCTTTTTTGCCTTCATATAGACGACGTCTTTATGGAGCAGCGCCGCGTGTTTGTTGGCGTTCAGATATTCTACAAAGGAGCAGATTCCTCCTTCATATTGCAGCACGGCAGTCTTGGGATTTCCTTCTTCGTCCTCCTGTCCGGGCCGCAGATCCTTTAAGGTAATTTTGATGCCGGCGTTTAAAAACGCCTGCTCCCGCATTCTGGTGAGAAGGATGTCATAGTCGAAGGTGGTGTCCTCAAAAATGGTCCCGTCCGGTTTAAACCGGACGTAAAGACCGTGCCGCTCTCCGCAGTCTCCCTCGCATTGAATGGCCCGCACAGTGACGCCTTTTTCAAAGCGCATGGTATACCGCTTTCCTTCATAGCAGTTGTCTACTTCCATCCATTCGGACAGTGCGTTTACAACGGAAGCGCCCACGCCGTGCAGTCCGCCGGAAATTTTGTATCCTTCCCCGCCGAATTTTCCCCCAGCGTGCAGAACAGTAAATACCACCTCCAGGGTAGAAATGCCCATTTTATGATGGATCTGACTGGGAACGCCCCGTCCGTCGTCCTGTACAGATATAGATCCGTCCTCTAAAATCGTGACCTCGATATGGGTACAGAATCCCGCCATCGCTTCATCAATGGAATTGTCAGCAATTTCATACACCAAATGATGCAGGCCCTGGACAGAAGTAGTTCCGATATACATACCGGGCCGCTTTCGAACGGCTTCCAGCCCCTCCAACACCTGTATCTGGTCTGCATCATACGCCATAGTGGTCTTATTATCCGGCATATTGGTTTCTCTCTTTCCTCATTTATTCGTATGCTTCATCCCGGCGGGCCCGTCCATAAATACTGCGGGCAGACAGTCTGCATAAAATTACGGTTTGTTTTTTTCCTTTTTCTCCGGTAAGGAGAAAGGATTTTGGAAGATCCTCTCCTGCAAGGAGCAGCCTGCCGCTTTTTTCTGCGGCACGAAGAAATTCCTTTGTGGTTTTTTGTGTATTTACATTATCGATATCGAAGATACCGATGATATCAGATTTTTTTACGGAGACATCTCCGCCAAGATACAGAAACATGGTGTCTCCTTTTGTAATCCCACGTTTAGATTTATGCTGCACAGTGCTGCTTTGGCTTTCCGCTTTACGTGAAAGTCTGTGCAGACTTTCTTTTTACCTGCTTAGATAGACGATATCTTTTTGTTTCCGATTTGTCTTGCAGCTGCTGCAAACTTAGCGCATACCGGAAAGGTTCTATCCCCTTTATTTGTCAAAGGGGTTGGGTTTGAAAAGGGAAGGGGAAGCCTCCTTCCCTTTTCTGTGCTTTTGGTTCCTTTTGTCACATTACAAAAGGAACGTCCTTTTCTCTTTCCCTTGGAAGAGGAATAGTCTTCCTTCCTCTTGGAAGAGGAGCAGCTTCGTTCCTGCTTTCCATAGCAGGGGAACGATGGTACTTTTCTCCAAAGCGAGAATGGTACTTTGCGTAGCAAAGTACACGTACCA
>CANQWE010000019.1 GCA_947627475.1 uncultured Clostridia bacterium | reverse complement strand
ACTACTAATCGTTCTCTTGTCTCACCCGAGACATGCTGCTGTTCGCTTTTCTTGTTCGGTTTTTCTATGTTCTTCCGAATTTATGCGGATTTTGATAGAAAGAAAAAAGCTGTTACTTTTGTAACAGCTTTTATTATATAAAAGGGTTAGTCACAAAAACAGTTGACAAAAGAAATGTCAGTAAAATAGGCTGCGTTGCAGCAAAAGGATGAGGGAGCCCGTTTACATAGATTCCCTCGTCAGAGGGAGGATTAGGGAATCCCACAGTGTAGGGAAAGCATAGTGACTTCCCCTACAGTCAAAACATAGGGGCTGCCATCCCCCCTGTATCTTAGGTGAATCTCTGAGGGGGTACCGTAACAGCGGGCAAAGATAGCCCAAGTAACTCTTGTCTGTTATCTGTTGTGTCAGAGCGATACATAAAAGAGAAAAAGCCTAAAGAAAATATATTTTTCTTTAGGCTTTTTCTCAATTTATTCTATGCTAAATTATTTTTCTGCAACCATTCGATAGATTGTTTCAGCACTGCAATTGTTTATTTCCAACATTACGCCGCATCCTTGCGATATTGCCATTGTAAAATACTTTTGCAGATCTAAATTACCAATACCCAGCGGAAGATGGTTCTGTTTGCCGGTTACAACATGCGCATCATGCATATGATATAGACGTCCTTGTGTTCTGCAATGCATGGCATATCTGTATTATTGGCGCAGGCGTTATGTCCAATATCTAAAGTGAGGCCGAATACGGAACTTTGCAGCAGCGCCAAGGCTTCTTTTTGCCAGCTGAGATATCCACCACAATTTTTTAAACATATTTTATTTTTAGGGAGTCGTTTTCCCGCATTCCTTTTTCACATATATTCCGAAACAGCAGCATGCTTTTCAAGTATTTCCGCTTATATTTTTTAAAGAGAAATATTTTCTAATCCGAAAGTGTAAAATATGCACCTGCTGCCCAATGCATATTTAAATGGAAATATGCAATTTTGGCAAAGTCCACGCGTGTTTTCCATAGTTGCAAATATGCTTTGGCAATATAAGAATTAAAATCACAAGCGTTAAATCGTCCTCCAAATGGACGGGGTAGTGTATGTTATAATATCATGCATATTTGTAATGTAAGAAACATTTATGGTATTTGCCTGATAAGCTGGAAATTTCATATTCCATTCAATAAATTTGTAGGGCAATCTTTTACAGAGCTAGGCGCAGTCTTCCAAGGGTTTCGTTTCCATAAGCGTTAGCATGCCTATCATAAACATGCGCATTCACCTTATTTCTGAAAGAATTCCTCCAGCATGGGGGTAAGCACCTCGCTCATCATGGTATAGCCCTTATAATTGGGATGGCAGCCTTCTCTGCTGATTCCATCCTGTAGGGTAATGCCGTCTTCTTTCACAAGGCGAGAGTGATAGTCCACATATTTCGTGCCGTATTCTGCCACAAGGCCCTGAATCATCTGATTAATCTCCACAATAAAACGGTTGCGCAGATCCAAATTCGGCAAAGCTTCTCCGGTAGGAAGGCAGGAACACATCCACAGCGGGAAGTTGTTTTCCTTAGCCTCCTCCAGCATACTCCGATAGCTTTTTTCTAATAAGGCCAGTACTTTGTTTGCAGCACGCCGGTCGTACGCTCCCTTTTTGCTAATTTTGTTGTCCAGTTCCCAGATATTGTTTACGCCGACCATAAGAATGCAAAGGCGGGGATGGAGCTGGGTCACATCCGCATGGAAGCGCCATGCCAAAATATCGGCAACTTCTCCGCCGATTCCCCGGTTTAAAACCAAACCGAATCTGCCATAATATAGATTGGCTTCCATAAAGTGTGTGATAGAGTCCCCGGTGAAAATAATATCTACCGGCCGGCCGCTGTATAAGACCTCTCCGTTTTTTAAATCAAATTCATCTCTTCTGGAATCTGCGTCCACGGGTTTCTTATATCTGCCCGGTTTAATGTAATTCAGTTGGTCCTGCATCGCTGTAGCTGTCCCTTTCATTATATAGCAATTCGTTTTTTACTATGAAACAGTATAGCATGCAGGAAGATAAAATGCAAGGTAGATGTAGATTTTTTCCCGGTTCTGTGCTAAGATAATACTATTATGATAGAATATAAAAGAGGGCCCATATATGGATAAAAAACGCAAGCTGGAACGCACCTTTTATCAGATGCATGCAGATATGCTTGCCCCAGCGCTGCTGGGAAAGATCCTTTGCAGAAAGATCGGTGATACGATTTTGCGCGTTCGTATTACAGAAACAGAGTGCTACATGGGTGAAACAGATACCGCATGCCATGCTGCAAGGGGAAAAACAAAGCGGACACAGACACTGTATGAGACCGGTGGAACCATATATGTATATCTATGCTATGGTATCCACGAGATGCTCAATATAGTGGCGGGGGATGTGGGGTATCCTGAGGCGGTGCTCATCCGTGGAATCGATACGATTTTCGGTCCCGGTCGCGTGACCAAAGCGTTAGAAATCACCAGAGCACTGAACGGAGGGGATTTATGCAGCAGCCAGGAGCTTTGGATTGAAGAGGATGGATACATGCCTACCTACCATATGGCCCCTCGGGTAGGAATTGCCTATGCTGCACAAGAAGATCAGGATCGGCTATGGAGGTTTATTTCCGACATATAAACGCCAAGCCTTAGCAGGAGGGAAATGCATTTGAAAATACGCATAGATCCGCAGACCCATGAAATATGCGTCAGCGTACAGGCGCTTTCCTATTTCGCACGTACCAGGAAGGATTCGCAGGGGGGGAAAATCGCTTTTTTGCCTGCTTCAGATGCAGAAGAACCCCAGGGAGGAAAGGCCATGTCCCTTGCTGTCACCGATGGAAATGTTCCCTTTACGTTGACAGGATCGGCAGATTTGCTGTATCGTACCAAAAGTGATGTTACTATAGAAAAATTTCGTTCAATTGGCAGGATCACCAGCCGTACCAATCCTGCGGGAGATCCAACCTTTCTGGCAGAAGGATTTTTGTGCGCGTACATGCTGTGCTGTGAGGAGGACTTGTCCTGTGTAACGCTGCGGCTTACTTATACAGTACCTGGCAGAGAAGGAACGGCATCCTTTTCCTGTACGCTTTCCCAAACTATTCTTCGACAAATGTCCGAAGTTCTGATAGCTCGCGCTACGCCTTTTATTTCTATCCAGGCAGAAAAGTCCCTTCATGGATATGCATCTATGGCATCTATGGCCTTTCCCTATCGGGAAATCCGAGCAGGACAGCGGGACTTTATTGAGGACACATACCGTGCTGTTAAAAATGGAAGCAAGCTGCTGGTATGCGCACCCACGGGAATTGGAAAGACTATTTCCGCATTATATCCGGCCTTGCGTGCCTTGGGCGCGGGATATACGGATAAGGTATTTTATCTCACTGCAAAAACTGTAACGGGAAATGCAGCGGCCGATGCATGTCGTGCTATGTCTGCGCAAATACCAAGTCTGCGTGCCATCAGTATTGTCTCAAAGGAAAAAACTTGTCCCCAAGCGCCTGCAGGAGGAGCGCGCAGCGGCTTGCAGAGGCGGAACTGCTATATATGTCCTTATATGGGAACAGTACAGCGTCTTTCTTATGAAGAACGCAGGGATGCGGCTATGCTGGAACTCTTGCAAGGCCTACCTGTAATTGATGCAGCTACACTGTGTGCTGCAGCGGAAAAACACAGCTTGTGCCCCTATGAACTATCGTTGGATGTGAGTGAATACTGCGAGGTGGTAATATGCGATTACAACTACCTCTTTGATCCATCCGTTCGCTTTAAACGGTATTTTGAGGCCAGCACCGGACGATATGCCGTTTTATTGGACGAAGCCCACAATCTTCCCGACAGAGCAAGGGAAATGTATTCTGCGTCTCTTACTGCTGCAGATTTTCTGCGTCTTTATAAAAATCTGGACACCTATTTTCCCAAGCATAAACCTCTGCGGGAGGCGCTTACGAAAATGCTTCGGCTGCTGCAGCAAACCGCAGAACTTTGCCGATCGGAAGAACAGCTGGATGCCCAGGGCAGACAGACAGGATATTACTTGTCCACTCGGGTACCGGAAGATTTTGATACGGCTCTGCAAAAATTTGTACAGGTTGGCGGGGACGTGCTGCGGTTGGAGGACGACACAGGGGCGCATGCTTTGCTGGATCAGACAGTGGCCCAGTGTAACAATTTCTTGCGCAGTTTAGATCTGTTTGACGCTGCATTTGTATTTTATGCAGAAAATATCGGTGGCAGACTGCAGGTTTATGCCCGATGCTTAGATCCTTCGAACATTCTTCGACATATGATGCAGCCGGTTGGAGGAGCGGTATTTTTCTCGGCGACATTGACCCCAATGGAATATTTTGCGGATGTGCTGGGCTTCCCCGACGCGCCTTGTTTGGAACTGGATTCCCCCTATGATCCGGAGAATTTAGGGCTTTTTGGCGTAGATTCTGTCAGCACACGGTATGGGGATCGGGAGCAGTACGTCCAGGAAATTGCAGAGATGATTTTGGCTGTAGCAGAGGCAAAAGAGGGCAATTATATCGCGTATTTTCCCTCTTATGCGTATATGAAAAGTGTATATTCTGCGTTTGCAGAAATAGCACCGCATATGCATACAGTGGTACAAAAACAGGGAATGGGACATAGGGAGCGCAACCAATTTTTGCAGACCTTTTCTAAGAAGAGAGAGGCGGTGGTAGGCTTTTGCGTGCTGGGTGGTGCCTTTTCTGAGGGAGTAGATTTGCGGGGAGAGCAGCTGATTGGGACAATCATTGTGGGGACAGGACTGCCAAAAATTACGGCAGAGCAAAATCTTTTGCGGGATTATTTTGAGAAAACCAGGGAAAGCGGCTTTGCTTATGCATATACATATCCGGCTATGATCAAGGTGCAGCAGGCTGCCGGTCGTGTGATCCGCAGCGAGACGGACCAGGGAGTAGTGGTGCTGATCGACGATCGGTATGCCCAACCCCAGACCTATAAGCTGTTTCCAAAAATGTGGCGGCATATCCGATTTGTGCGGGATGCATACACGCTGCATGCTGCTTTATCTGCCTTTTGGAAAAAGCGGGATGCAAAGCAATCCATTTAAAATACTGTGATGGATGCTTTACTGCGACAATACGTACTGTAAAACATTTTTTAATTAAAGCAAAAAACAGAGTCGACTAGCAGTCGACTCTGTTTATTTAACAAGAGTTTTAGTTTTCAGAAGCTACAAAATAGTTTGTTACAGCATCCTGTTGCACGCTGCTGGAAGCGCTGTTCATATAGCTTGTAGGACCTGTTTTAAAGCTGCCGCCAATAATTGTATACCCACCATAGTAGTTGCTGGGAGTAGATGCGTTTCCGTAGAACATATAGTGACTGTTCCCGTGACCGCACTTATTCCGATATGATTAAAGGTTCCTCCGGCAATACTGCAAGTGGCGTATACATATCCGGTGGACACGGAGGCATAAACAGGACCGTTGAAAATACCATTGTGAATGTTCCAGGTTTCACACGTGGCAGATACATCGCTGTTGAATGTTCCGCCGTTGATGATTACTGTAGCCGGGTATGCCTTGCTTCCAAAATTGACCATTCCATCAAACGTACCGTCATTGATCGTAATGGTTTCCCCCTGGGTTACACTAAACAAAATTCCCGTAGAGGAAAAATGTCCGCCATTGATCGTCCATGCAGCCTTATTCCCATAGCTTTGTCCGGTGATCGTTCCACCATTTACAATAACCTTTGCAGTTTCAGTGGGGTTATTTCCCTTATATGTACCTGCTTCAATCGTCAAGGTACTGCCCTTACCAACTATGATATGGTTCGCAGTAATCGCACCGGATTTTTCGTCGCTGCTATCGATTAGCGTTACGTTGCCGTTTACCGTGAGCTGATGCATCGTTTTACCGTTTAAGTCCAAAACGGCGTTGTCCGCAGCAGTCAGTGCAACCGTATTAGCAATATCTTCTGTGAGAACATATTTTCCATCTCCAACGATATCGCCTGCAGAATTTACCAGGCTCCAGCCCTGTGCCTCCAGCTCAATCAGCCACATATTTTCATCTGTAGCAGCCTGAGCATCATAAGTGCTGCCAAAGCTGTCAGACCCTTGTTTTGCCTGCGTAGCTACCAGGCTGATACCCAAATCGATTGTTGGAATCGCATCGCCCCGGTAGTTCGCTTCGTTATCTACATCTGTAGGCATATAAACTACCAACGCCACATACTTTTCTTCCTGACATACCAGTGTCTGCAGGTCAGAATAAGCTGTTAGCCCTCTCTGGCTGCCAGCTGCGGCCCATACTTCTTCGCGGGTTGCATATGTAGTCTCTGAGTTTCCTGCTGCTTGACCTAATACCAGATAGTCAGACAGTTTGTCTGTATGGCCAGGTTCCCAAAGGGCAGCATCGTCAAACAAGGACGTCGTATTTGTTACCGTTTGATATGTACCGGTGCTGTTTTTGTACTCCAGTTCCACATCCAGATTACCGACTACAATCTTGTTCTGCCCGGAAGTAACAGAATCGGTAAACCACGCAAAGGTTATACCGATCAGTATTGCTGTGCACAGCAGCACAGACAGCTCACCAGCAAGGCTCTTTTGGTATTTTTTCTGCTTGTCATAATTTTTGCTCCTTTATAAAATTTCTGTATAATATAGACGGGGAATCCCGATTATATCTGAGTGGAGTGAAAAATACTTTGCATCTTTACGAAAAGCACCTTTTCATAGAATTCATACTTTATTAAAGATTGCCGCAAATAGAAAGTAAAATCCATGGGATATATGAAAAATAAAGAGAAATTGGGGATTTTTATTTGGCACTAACATATTAACATATAACGAAGAAAGCAATACAGAGAAAATTACCTATCCCGTCCCCAGCTTTTGCTGAGTACCACACCGGTGTTTCACTTGTTGAAACATGGACCTTGGGAGGCTTATATATCCTCAAATGGTTCCCGCTATGGCGTTTCTCTGAGGAAACGAGGAGAGCGGAGAACCCAGAGAAATGCATTTATGTAATCTTGTAAAAGTCCACCTATTAACAGAGGTATAGGTAAAAACGCCTGCGTCATCCGCGTACACCGGAAAAATGATAGGGATAAAAAATATCTTGCAATTTTTATCTGTTTGTGCTACAATACCTTTTAGAAGATAAAACGCAATGATGAAGCCGGCAAATGCGGGCAAACGGGTTTTCAGAGAGGTGTGTCGCCGGCTGCAAGCACACCGCCCGGCGCAGGATGCCTTTCCCTTCGGAGCGCGGCAGGTGAATTGCCATTAGTCTGCCGGGGGGCGCCCCTTACAGCGAGACAAGTGCCGCATTTCTGCGGAATTTGGGTGGTACCGCGGATTCTTCCGTCCCGATTTAGAAAATCGGGACGGATTTTTTTATGAAACAATATAGAGAGGGATAAATCGTATGAAAGAAACACTGCAAAAAATCAAGGAAGAAGCCCTGGCGGCTCTTGCTGCGCCGGATGCGGATATTGAAGGATTGCGGATCCGGTATTTGGGAAAAAAAGGAGAACTGACCACGGTGCTTCGCGGGATGGGAAAGCTTTCTCCCGAAGAGCGGCCCATTATGGGGCAGATCGCCAACGAAGTGCGGGCACAGATTGAAGGGCAGCTTACAAAGCGCGCGGCAGAGCTGAAGGCTGCTGCTATGGAAGCGCGGCTGCAAAAGGAAAAACTGGATGTTACGGTGCCCGGGGAAAAAATGTATGTGGGACATCTGCATCCACTTACGAAAATGCGCAGAGAATTGGAGGATATTTTCAGCGGCATGGGATTTTCCATTGCAGAGGGACCGGAAGTAGAAACAGACTACTACAACTTCCAGGCGTTGAACACCCCGGCGGACCATCCTGCCAGAGATACCCAGGATACCTTTTATATTACGGACAACGTGCTGCTGCGTTCGCAGACTTCTCCTGTGCAGGTTCGCACCATGGAGCATATGCGCCCGCCCATCCGGATCATTTCTCCCGGCCGTGTGTACCGTTCTGATACAATGGACGCCACCCACTCCCCCCTGTTCCATCAGTTGGAGGGGCTTGTAGTGGATGAAGGCATCACGATGGGAGATCTGAAGGGAACGCTGGAAAAATTTGCCCAGCTGATGTTCGGTGCAGATACAAAAGTGCGGTTCCGTCCTCATCATTTTCCCTTTACAGAGCCCTCTGCAGAAGTAGATGTATCCTGCTTCCAGTGCGGCGGTAAAGGCTGCCGCCTGTGCAAGGGCGAAGGCTGGATCGAGATTTTGGGCGCCGGCATGGTGCATCCCAATGTGTTGCGCGGCTGCAATATTGATCCAAAAAAATACAGCGGATTTGCGTTTGGCATGGGCGTGGAACGAATTTTTATGCTCAAGCATCACGTAGACGATCTACGGTATTTATATGAAAACGACGTGCGGTTTCTGGCGCAGTTTTGATGGGGAAGGGAGACCCGCATGAAATTTCATGGAAGTTAAGCTTTCCATTTCGTGATTTCACGCGCAAATCCTCCCGAAAACGGACAGTCCCGTTTTTTCCTTGAAAATCCAGTCGAAATTTTTACTATTTTCACCGCCGCCCTGCGGCAGAACGGAGATTATTATGAATTTACCAATGAAGTGGCTTGCGGATTTCACAGACGTGGGCGATATAGAGATCGGCGACTATTGCGACCAAATGACCGATACGGGCAGTAAGGTGGAAGGATATACCGCTGAAGGCAGCGCCTTTAGCGGTGTTGTCGTGGGAAGGATTCTTTCCATCACGCCTCATCCCAATGCGGACAAGCTGGTGATTTGCTCGGTGGATGTCGGCGGGGAACACCCGCTGCAAATCGTGACCGGAGCAAAAAACGTATTGGAAGGCGCCTTGGTGCCTGTTGCCTTGGACGGCGCGCAGCTGCCGGGGCAGGTGAAAATCAAAAAAGGAAAGCTGCGTGGAGAAGTGAGTGAGGGAATGCTGTGCTCCTTTGAGGAAATGGGCCTTACCCTCCATGAAATGCCCGGCGCGGCAGAAGACGGAATTTTGATTCTTGGCGACGTGGGCCTTGGGGACGCATTGCCAGGCACCGATATGAAAAAACTGCTTACTATGGACGGCCATGTGGTGGAATTTGAAATCACACCCAACCGACCGGACTGTCTTTCTGTCATCGGTCTGGCCAGAGAAAGTGCTGTTACATTCCAGCGTCCGCTGCATATTCCTGCGCCGCAGGTGCGCCCGCAGGGCGATGGAGACCGCGTAGAAAACTATCTGCGGGTGGACATCGACTGCGACGAGCTGTGCTACCGGTACAGCGCTGCGGCTGTGAAAAATGTAAAAATTGCTCCTTCTCCCTTGTGGCTGCGGATGCGGCTGCATGCGGCAGGGGTGCGTCCGATCAATAATATTGTAGATATTACCAACTACGTAATGCTGGAGTATGGCCAGCCTATGCATGCCTTTGACTATGCCTGCCTGGACGGCAGTCATATTATCGTCCGCCGTGCTGCTGCCGGAGAGGCGTACACGTCTCTGGACAGCAAGGAGCATGTATTGGATGAATCTATGCTGGTGATCTCCGACGAGAAAAAAGCGGTGGCCCTGGCAGGCGTTATGGGCGGCGAAAACAGCGAAATCACAGATGGTACCAAAGTAGTGGTGTTTGAAAGCGCATGCTTTAAAGGCTCTAATGTGCGGATCACGTCAAGAAAGCTGGGAATGCGCACAGAAAGCTCCGCCCGGTTTGAAAAGGGAATGGACCCGGAAAACACCATGCCCGCACTGCTGCGTGCGCTGGAACTGATCCAGCAGTTGGGCGCCGGAGAGGTGGTAGACGGGATCATTGACGTATATCCGGGCAAGAAGCAGCAGACAGTAATCCCTCTGGAGGCAGAGCGAATCAACCGGTTTTTGGGCGTACAGCTGGACCGGGCGTATATGGAGCAGGTGCTGGAGCAGCTGGGCTTCGTCTGCCGGGATGGAATGGTAGAAGTGCCCTCCTGGCGCACGGATGTGGAGTGTATGGAAGACCTGGCGGAAGAAGTGGTCCGCATTTACGGGTACAATAAAATTCCCTCTACAGAATTCAAGGGTCCCATGACCCAGGGCGGCCGAAATAAGAAGCAGCAATTTGAAGTGCGCATCAGTGACGCGCTCTGTGATATGGGCATGGATGAGATCCACACCTTCTCCTTCATCAGTCCCCGGTATTATGACAAAATCCGTATGGCGGAAGATGACCCCAGAAGAAAGAGCGTGGTCATCAAAAACCCCCTGGGGGAGGATACCTCCGTTATGCGTACCACTGCGCTTCCATCTATGCTGGAGGCGTTGGCCTACAACTACAGCCAGAAAAATCAGGGCGTACATTTGTATGAGATGGCTTCCCTGTATCTGCCTGTGGAGGGAGAGCAGCTGCCCCAGGAACCCAAAAGTCTGGTGCTGGGCTTTTATGAAAACAATATGGACAGCACAGCTGGTTTTTATCGGATGAAAGGATATGTGGAAGCAATTTTGGCATCTGCCGGAATTGCAGATGCCCAGTATATCAGCGTGCAGGACAACAGGGCGTTCCATCCCGGCCGCTGCGCTGCCGTAATGGTGGGAGAAACCGTCCTTGGTGTGTTTGGTGAGGTACACCCGACCGTTTGTGAAACCTATGGATTTGGCGTAGCGGTTTATGGAGCGGAGCTGGACTTTGACCTTTTGTTCCAGGTGCGCAAAACAAAATTTGAATATACGCCTCTGCCGAAGTATCCGGCGTTGGAGCGAGACTTCTCCTTTGTGTGCAGTGAGGATCTGGAAGCCGGGGCTATACGGGAGCTTATGCTGCGTGCCGGTGGCAAAACGGTGGCGGATGTGTCCCTGTTTGACGTGTATCGCGGCCCTCAGGTGGGCGAAGGCAAAAAGAGCGTATCCTTTGCGGTGATGCTGCGGGCGCAGGATCGCACCCTGACAGACGAAGAAGCAGACGCTACCGCAGAAAAGATTATGAAGCGGCTCCACGAGGAATATGGCATTGTGCTGCGGGCGTAAAGGTGTGTTATGAAAAACGAGTATGAACTACAGGTGGCAGGGCTGCGCCGCCGGCTGCCCCTGTGCCCTTTAAATGAAACACTTTACATCGGAGCGTTTGTAATTTTCGGGGATCCGGAACTGACCAGCGCCTGTGCACAGGCCCTGCTGGAAATTGCGCCGGCGTATGATTACATGATTACGGCAGAATCCAAGGGAATCCCTTTGGTTCATGAAATGGCGCGTCTTGCAGGCAATCAGAAATATTTTGTGGCCCGCAAGAGGCCGAAGCTGTATATGAAAGATGTATTTGAAGTAACGGTCCGTTCTATCACTACCCAAGGGGAGCAAAAGCTTTACCTGGACGCAGCGGATGCTGCGCTGATGCAGGGAAAGCGGGTTTTATTGGTGGACGATGTAATTTCCACCGGAGAATCCCTTGGCGCGCTAGAGAAGCTGGTGACTGCCGCCGGCGCTCAGGTAGCGGGACGCATGTGCATTTTAGCGGAGGGGGATGCTCAGGGCCGGCAGGATATTCAGTATCTTGCTCCTCTTCCCTTATTTGATAACAATGGCGATCCGATCCAATAAAACAGCTGTACCGATGAACGCAGCGTATTCAAACAATTCTATTGCCCCTGTTTTCGGACAGGGGGTAACAGGTTACAAGTGAATGCCAGAAAGGGATGTTATCTTTTGATAGCATCCCTTTCTGCATTTGACCGCCTGTTTTTCCCTGAAATTCGAATCTAATGTATTTGCTGTTATCGGATGGTAGAAAAAATTATCTTTTTTTGCTATCATTTTATCATCAGATGAGAGAATACCGGATGAATCCGTAGTATATAGGTGAGGGTGAGGCAGAAAGGATGGTGAGCAGATTGAACGATAGTAAAATCATTGAACTGTTCTATGCGCGCTCAGAACAGGCGATCATTGAACTATCGCAAAAGTATGGCGCAATATGTACAAAGGTTGCCGGTAATATACTAAACGACAGACGGGATACCGAAGAATGTGTAAACGATGCATATCTGGGAGTATGGAATACGGTACCGCCTCAAAAGCCCGATCCGTTGCCGAGTTATTTGTGCCGCATTGTTCGTAACCTGGCAATCAAAAAGTATCATACGAATACCGCCGCAAAAAGAAATAGCATGTATGATGTAGCTTTGGATGAACTGGAAAATTGTTTTCCCGCATCAAACGCTGTGGAAGATACGTTTCAAGCTGTTGAAACAGCCCGCATGATAGACGCGTTTCTGGAAACCCTTGATAAGAAACGTCGCATTCTGTTTGTTCGCCGCTACTGGTATTCGGATTCTATTACAGATATCGCGCATCTTTTTCAAATCAGCAACCATGCTGTATCCGTTCGGCTTGCCCGAATACGGGCAAAATTGAAAAAGTACCTGATTGAGAAAGGAGTGTCTATATGAAAAGGAAGTATATTTCCCAGGCCATTGGAAATATCAGCGAGAAATATGTGAATGAAGCCGCCGTCTATACTGGAGAAACAAAGGTGGTCCACCGTACTGGATGGATGAAATGGGGGGCGGTCGCCGCTTGCCTCGTCCTTGCCACGGTTCTCGGGATCGGCGTTTTTCAAGGAAGCTTATTTAGTAGCAAAGAACAAATCGCCACACTGGACAATGGAGATAAAATTTACTTTATCCAGTCGGATGCTGGAATGGGGAATTTGGATATTGCTGTTCCAATTGAAACGCGTGATTTGACAGAGGGCGAGTGCGAGATGCTGTTTCATGAAATGCCGGTTGCAGCGCATGCTATCTTTAACGCGGAAGATGGAAGTATGATCGGACTGGAAGGGAAAGTGGACGATATCCGCCTGATTGTTTCTGCATCGAATGGAATGATCCGCGATACTGTAATCGAGGGAGAAGAAAATATTTCCGAGGTGGATGGCGTTTTGGTTCATGCAGGGTATTTCACGAATAACAAAAATGCCATTTATTATGCTGCCTTTCGGCTCGGAGAAAGTACGGTATATGTTGAACACGCTGGGGCAAAAGAGGACGGTGAAACCATCAAGAACGAGCTTTCTTCTATTATTCAAAATTTAATTGCGCTTGGAGATGTAGACTTTAGTCAGATTTTAAAGGAATTACCATAGAAAAATACCCTGCAAGCCCCCAGGGCTTGCAGGGTATTTTTGTCGTCATATAATGCGTAATTCTACATGCAGCTATGGTGACAGCAATTTACTCTACTGTGAAGGATGCAAATGACTCGCAGGTAGAATCAGGTCCAATATACAAACGGAAGTCCCCAGGCTCCAACACCCGCTCCAATTTTTCATTCAGGAATGTAAACCGATCAGAGGGAATAGAGAAGGAAACCTGCAGGGTCTGTCCCGGATCCAGGGATACTTTTTCAAAATCACACAACAGCTTATCCGGTGTTGCGATGGAGGACACTACATCGCAGAAATACACCTGTACAACCTCTTCTACAGGTACATCCCCCGTATTGGATAGGGTGACGTTGGCCCGCAGTGCTTCTCCCGGACGCAGACTTGGATTTTCAACGGAAATATTATCATATACCACCGTACTGTAGGTGAGTCCGTATCCGAAAGGATAAAGGGGATCGGAAGGACAGTCCCGATACCGGCGGGGAAAGAGACTTCTGGGCCTGCCGGCGGAAAGACTTGCGTAGTAGATGGGGATCTGTCCGGTTGCTCTGGGGAAGGTAACCGGCAGCCTGCCGCTGGGGGACAAGTCTCCCATGAGAAGCTGGCGCACTGCGTTCCCTGCTTCTACACCGGAATGCCAGCCAAGGAGCAGTGCATCGGACATTTCATCCAGCCGGCTGCAAGCCAGCGGACGGGCGGTAAGCAGTACGGAGACAAGGGGTTTCTTCAGTCCTTTGAGAAGCTTTAAGTATTCGTATTGGATGTCCGGCAGATCGATATCAATGCGTCCGCCGCCTTCTCCTGCCCACTGACAGGGCTCGCCGCACACATAAATGATGCCGTCGCATCCCGCTGCCAAACGGGCCGCTTCCTTGAACTTTGCCCGGTCGGTGCCTTCAAAGTCGCAGCCTGCCAGATAAACGATTTCGATACCCTCTTCTTTTTCCAATGCCATACGCGTTGTTACAACGGTAGCAGGGTCGCACCGTCCGCCCCAAACACCCATGGCTTCATATTGCGCGTCGGCCATGGGACCGGTGACCAGATATTTTTTGCCGTCCCGCCTGAGGGGAAGTATATTGTCTTTATTTTTTAGCAGAACCATGGAATGGGCGGCAAGGTCTCTTGCAGCGTCCCGGTACTCCTCTTTCAGAAACGCAGTGCTGGTGTCTTCGTCCCGGTAGGGGTTTGCAAAAATACCTGCAGCAAGTTTAACGCACAAAATGCGCAGTACGCTTTGGTCAATGGCCGGTAAAATTTCCGGCACTTCGTCGGCAAGTTCCTCTAATGCTTCCAGATAAGCACCGGAGTGCATATCCATATCGCATCCGGCCAACAGCGCAAGCCGCGCCGCGTCTTTCTTGTCCTTTGCTACCCGGTGATTTACCAGCTCTTCCACACTGGTCCAGTCGGAAACCACAAATCCCGCAAATCCCCAGATCTCCCGCAGAAGCTGGGTGAGATAATACCGGGAACCGGTTACGGGAATACCGTTCAAGGAGTTGAACGAGGACATGCAGGTCATAGCGCCTGCCTCTACTGCTGCTTTGTATACGGGAAGATACTCCCCGTGCAGCGTACGCTCACTGATGTCACAGGATTCATAATCTCTGCCCGCTTCACTGAGGCCGTATCCGCAGTAATGCTTGAAGCAAGCGGCTACATAGGGGTATCCAGTCTCCGGATTGATGGTCTGAAATCCCCGTATCCGCGCGGCAGCTACCGCACTGCCGAGCAGCTTGTCCTCGCCGGCTCCTTCGGCGATCCTGCCCCAGCGGGGTTCTCTGGAAATATCGATCATGGGAGAATATACCCAGTTGATTCCCTCGGCGTAGGTCTCCATTGCAGAGATCCGTTCGGAATTTTCGATTCGGGCCATATCCCAGCTGGCGGCCCCTGCCAGGGGAACGGGAAACAGCGTTCTGTCTCCATGTACCATATCGTGGCCGATAATCAGCGGGATCCCCAGCCGACTTTCTTCTACTGCAAGACGCTGCAGCCGGTTCGCGGTCTGCACATCCGGCACATTTAAAAATGCGCCGATGGCGCCGGAACGCACCATATCCTCATTTAAATTTCGTACGGTTCCCAGAAGATGCAGCTGACCGATTTTTTCCTGCAGCGTCATTTTCTGCAGAATCTCCGTCGCCTTGGTCATGTAAGGCGACGGATCAAACTTGTTATGATATTCTTTCATATGTATGGCAGTCCTTCCTACACATTTTAAACAATCAACCTATATTTTATCATAGCAGTCAGCAAAGTCAAGTACGAAGCAGCATTTTTTTCGCATACTGGATATCGAGGCGGGTAATGGAGCGGGAAAGAATCAATAAAATGACATATATCAGGATGGTAAGGCCGATTTGCAGGGGCATTGGCAGGGAGGTATGCAGAAAGGATGTAAGCAGGCGAACGCCGCTGCAGGCTGCCAGGGCGGACAGGCCCGGTACGGCGACCCAGCGAAGCAAAAAGCGGATTTTTGTCACAGCCAACATTCGGCTGATACTGAGGGCGGCGTTAACCGTTTCTGTGATATAAACACATGCCACGTATCCCCATATGCCGAACCGTGGAACCAGTGTAAGGACCAGAATGAGGCTGAGGCCTGCATCCAGTATATTTACCTTCATACAGTATACCTGTTGCCCCAGCCCCTTTAAAATGGAGTCTACGGAGGTATCCAGATACATCAGCGGTACCAGGGGTGCAAAGGCGGCGATATAACGCCCTGCCTCGCTGCTGTCGTATACCCCCATACCCAGAGCATGAGAAAAAGCCAGAAAAATTCCGGCCACTCCCATGGAAAACCACAGGCTGACCCGCACTACCTTAATGCCGATTTCCCGTGCCCGGATTTCGTTGTTGGTGGCCAGACATTCTGACAGTTCCGGCACCAGCAGGGAGGCAAAAGCGCTGATTACCGAAGAGGGAAAAAATATGAGGGGGAAAGCCATTCCATGAAGTACGCCATAGGAGGCCAGGGCGCCATCGGGATTCGCGCCGCTTTTGCGCAGTCCGGAGGGGATAGCAAGATGCTCCGCACACAGCAGTCCCTGACGGACATAAGAGCCGGCCGCTACCGGAAACGCAATGGCAGCAGCCCGGGACAAGGCTCCGGAGCGTCTCTTATATGGAGGGGAGGCTACGCTTTCATTGGAACGTATTTTCACACCCCGGTCTGTTATATAAAGCAGGACGGCAAGAATCAGAGAAGCAATTTCGGAGATCGCCGCACCTGCCACTACGGCAAGGCAAGCATATTCGATACCCCTTGGGGCAATGATTACCAGACCGGCAGATACCAGCGCGATTTGCACAAACTGCTCGCAGATAGAAATAGCTGCATTTTTGTATACTTTGCGTAGTCCTGTAAAATATCCGGCAAGGGCAGAGGACAGGGAGATAGGGACAAGTCCTATGCTAAGCAGGCGCAGAGAGGGAATTGTGCGGATATCCCCCAAAACATAGGTACCTAAAATACCAGACAGGGTAAACAGCAACATACCGGCGAAAAGACCGAAGAATAAGCTGTACCCGATACAACCGGCCAGCTCCTGGCGCAGTGCCTGGCGCAGCGCCTTTCCCCCGATGCCCTTTTGTTCGCACCGGGCCAGTCGTTCTGACGTCATGCGCACAGCGGCCAAATTGACGCCGGACACCGCCAGGGTAATTGCTAAGGAATATACGCTCATCACAAGGGTAAACAGCCCCAGCGCTTGAGACCCTATTTTTTTTGCCACAAAAGCGTTGAAGCTCACGCCGATGGCACGTAGTCCCACTGTTACAGCGGACAGCAGAATGGCATTCATAAAATATTTTTGGGATTTACTTGTCTGTTTCATATATGTATAAGCAGGCCGCAGGGAGCGGCTTCATGCTTTTCCTCCGTCCCTTTACTATATTCGGGATAAAAGAGAAAGAGAACCCTTGCCTGTGGCAAAGGTTCTCTTTTGCAGGAAGAATATAAAATTTTATTGTTCTTTCTTTTTTCCGAGAATTACATTGGTAAGAATTCCCAGGATCAGAGCGCAGGCAACAGATGTGAGGGTTACCTTGCCAAAGGTCACCGTCAGACCGCCGATCCCCGAAATCAAGATTACAGATACAACAAACAAGTTTCTGTTTTCTTCCAGGTCTACCTTCTGAATCATTTTGAGGCCGCTTACTGCAATAAATCCGTACAGGGCCATACAAACGCCGCCCATTACACAGGAAGGAATGGAGTTGACAAACACAATAAAGGGATTGATGAAAGAAGCGATGATAGCACCTACTGCTGCGCCGATGATGGTATAGATAGAAGCATTTCTTGTAATGGCAACACAAGCGACAGATTCGCCATAGGTGGTATTTGGGCAACCGCCGAAAACAGCGCCTACCATAGAACCAACACCGTCTCCCAGCAGTGTTCTATGAAGCCCCGGATCTTCCAGAAGATCCTTTTCAATAATGGAGGAGATGTTTTTGTGGTCAGCCAGGTGCTCTGCAAACACCACGAACGCAACGGGAATGTAGGCTACAGCAACTGTGCCCAGATACTGAACATCCAGACTTTCAAATCCCTTCACTGCTGTAAGAAAGGTAAAGTCCGGTACGGCAAAAAAGGTTCCCAGCGCAACCTTCCCATCTACAAGCAGACGGTTGAACACAGAAAAGTCGATCACCTTCAGTACATCCAGATCAGCCGCATTGCCGATAATGGTCAAGACAGCGGCAAAGGCATAACCGGACAGGATGCCGATGATAAAGGGAATCATTTTTACATTCTTTTTGCCATAAGTAGAGCAAAGGATGGTTACAATCAAGGTGACCAGACCGCAAAGGATGGCAATCAGAGGGGATGCTGCGGGAAGGCCGTCTGCTCCCAGCACATTTCCCTTTGTTAGGTCTCCCACCGCGTTGCCTGCAAGAGACAGTCCGATAAGCGCTACGGTAGGGCCGATAACGACTGCGGGCATCAGTTTGGATACCCATTTAACCCCTGCAAATTTTACTACAATTGCAATAACCACGTAAACCAGTCCTGCGAAGATCGCGCCAATGATCAGTCCAAGGTACCCAAGCTCGAGAGAGGACATGGCGACCGCCCCTGCGAAAGCAGTGGACATAGGTCCAATGAACGCGAAGGAGGAACCCAAAAATACAGGACTTCTTCTTTTGGTAAAGAGGATATACACAAGGGTGCCAACACCCGCGCCGAACAGTGCCGCGCCGGTGCTCATACCGTTTCCTACGATCACCGGAACCACCAGCGTAGCGGTCATGATTGCCAGCAGCTGCTGCAGGGAGAAAATAATCAGCTGCCCGGTTCGGGGCTTGTCCTGCATGTTGTAAATCAGTTTCATAAAACACTCCGTTCTTGCCGCATAGCGGCACAGATTCTATTGAAAGCGGCTGCAGCCGCACATCAACCTATTTTACTCTGCCTTGCCAAGGCAAACCTGCCATATTCCATCGGTTTCCTGTACCATCACCTGGATGATTTCATCGTGGGCAGTGGGCACATTTTTTCCTACAAAGTCCGGTTTGATGGGAAGCTCCCGGTGCCCCCGGTCGATAAGCACTGCAAGCTGGATGTTTTTGGGGCGGCCTGCTGTAAAAACGGCCTCGATGGCGGCCCGCGCGGTGCGGCCTGTATAGATCACATCGTCTACCAGCACCACTGTTTTTCCTGTAACATCCACGGGATAAAGACTGTCCGCCGCCGTCGGTACCGCGCAGACCTGTGTCAGATCATCTCTGTAACGTGTAATATCTACATAACCGGCCGGTACGGCTGCACCTTCGAATTTCTGCATATTTGCGGCCAGTACAGCGGAGAGGGGAACGCCCCTACGTTTGATTCCAATCAGACAAAGGTCGTCGCATCCACGGTTGCGCTCGATAATTTCGTGGGTGATTCTGGCCAGGCTGCGCATCATAGCCGCTTCATCCATTAAAATTGCTTTCAAATTCACTTTATGCCCATTCCTGTTCTTTCCATAAAAAAAGTCTTGCGCGCGGCAAGACTGCAGCACTGGCTGTAAATCTTACCGGCTTCACGGAGCCGCTTAAAAATTTCACCTATGCGTTCTTTTATATATTGACAAATACTAAACAAAGTATAGCAGAATTTGTCTGAAATGTAAATAGAAGATTGTAAAAAAATGAAACTTTGTGCCTGAAAAGATATAAATAAATAGTCTGCTGGAAATTTATTTCCAGCAGACTATTTTGTATTTTATTACGTAAATGAAATTGCGTAAGCCAACACAGTAAAGCTCGCAACAGCGTCTTCATCGACCGTATCCGGCAGGGCAAACGCTGCATCTGCAAGTTCTGCCGTCTCTCCGGATACAAGGGAATAAGACGCACTGGAGGGAATCAACCCGATAGGAAGATCCTTTTCATCATACAGGATCGTGGCTGTATATATGGTTTCATAGGTTTTGTCAGTGGTGTTATGAATTTTTCCTGTGACGGTCAAATCTCCCAGGGCATTGGTGGAGAGTTTTGTGTCTGTTGCTTCAAAGGTATGCTTCACTACAGACGTTTTTGAAATTTCCACTTGGGGTTCCAGGGTGAGCTGTGTGTTTACATCAACACCGGAAAGGGGCGCTTCCATATAGAAATATCCTTTTTCTCCCGCAGAAAGTATTCTGGGATAGGAAAGGACGTTGCCCTTGTTGGCGATGGTTTCTCCGGTACTGTCCTTGACAAGGAATGTAGCGGTGTCCATACTCAAATTTGTTTCTCCTGTATTTTTTATTTCGGCAATTGCCTGCATCCATACGGATCCGCTGCTTATTTCATAAAGATGTACTTGGGTATAACTGATCTCGTATTCTAGCTGAGAGTTCGAATCTGCCGTGGGTCGTGTTTGTCCAGGCTCAAATTCTGTGGTCTCTTCCAAGGCCGTTGTCTGCACTTCTTCTGTGGTTTCCGGCTTAGTAGATTCTGCATCAGGCTTGTCTTCATCTTTAGAGCAGCTGGCAAGGACGCCTGTTATGAGGGCAGCGATTAAAAGCCATGCTGCAATTTTCCGGGTGCTTTTCATAGGCCTTCTCCTTTGCTACTTAACAAAAATATTATTTACAAAATGCTACCATATTTATATATGTTTGTCAAGGAATCCCCAGGGATTTCCCGTTTCTATACAAAAAAATCCCGAAAGCCAAAGCTTTCAGGATTGGTGACCCGTGGGGGAATCGAACCCCCGTTTCCGCCGTGAGAGGGCGGTGTCTTAGCCGCTTGACCAACGGGCCGCGTATCAGCATCAAAAAGTATAGCATAATTCTTCAAAAATTGCAATAGTTTTTTGAAAAAATCATAAAAAAGCAGCGCCATACATAGCACAGCGCTGCTTTTTTATTAGTCTAAAGCAATTTTATCTGCCAGATACAGGCGCAGGGTCCCCACATCCCGGATGGTAATCTCCCCGTCTCCATCTGTATCTCCGGCCAGACTGCCTAGGACATCCAAGGTATATTTATCTGCCAGATACAGGCGTAGAATGCCCACATCCCGGATGGTGATCTCCCCGTCTCCGTCCACGTCTCCCTTTTTAAAGCTGGGCGTAACACTGGGATCCGGTGCACCGCACTGGGTACACACGCCGTTTTCAAAGGTATGTGCGATTATAGGGAGTTCTTCCGTATAGGTATCACCGCACAAGCTGCAGGTATAAGTATTGCTGCCGGGTGCAGTACAGGTTGCAGGCACAGTGACGCAGGTATAATCGTGGGGGCAGTTTTCTGTCCGTGCGGCAGCTTCAACTGCTTCTCCCAAAGCTCTGCGAACGGTATTATATTTTTCTGCATCTGTAGAATAATGCACCATTCCAGTGGTGAGCTGATCGATCAGGGCATCTGTGGCTGCAGAATCTTTGTAATCCCGCAGCATGGTAAGCATTTGGTAGTCTTCGATGCCATCCCGCATCGCTTCCATTCGAAGGCTGCCTACAGGGCCGTCGATGCCGTACTTTGTACCAGGATACAGAAGAATGGACTCTCCGTGCGCATTGGGATAAGCCGCGTTGGATACGTTGTTTTCGTAGGGATCCTCTGTGTCTGCGATCCAGAAGTTTACAAAATTGTATAGAAACCCTTCTACATTGTGGTCAAATTGCTGCCAGAAAAGGAGGCGCTGAGCAGTACCGTCTGTTTGCATATAGTAGTTGATATACGGCGCCTCTACATCCCAGGAGATAAACCACCAAACCTTTTGACCGGCCTCCCTTTTTGCAGCCATTCTTTCCTGGAAGGTGCCGTACACACTATCCCATTTTTCCGGCTGCAGGACCTTTGCTCCGGGAACGGACAGCTCTTCCTTGCCGGTAAAGGCAAAGGTTTTGGAGCACCACAGATTGACGAAGTCACTGTAGTATTGGATCTGGTCAATAACCTCTCCTTCCGAGGTCGGGTAATCAATATCGTTGATATATGTAGAAATAAACCAGAAGGGAACTTTTGCATAATCTGGGGTATAGGAGGAAACACTTTCTGCTATTTTATCATAGTGCGCCCGCAGCGCTTCCAGATCGGCGGGCTTTGCCGCGTCTACAATATTGCTGAAATAATATGCTTTATCAAAGCGGGAAGGCCCCATTTCCGGATCATTGAAAACCATCATAAAGAGAATCTGCATCATGGATGCGTTATTTGCAGCGTATTGATATGAGGTGACTCTGGGATTGTCCATATATTCCAGCGCCTCTGTTTCGTACAGATCATACGGCAGATTATACGCGCAAACCCGGTTTTCCAGCATGTAATCGTAATATACTTTGTACAGTTCTGTATCAGAAAGGGTTGTTCCTTTATGGGCCCGCAGCAGATATCCCCTGTCCAAATTGATGCTGGTGGCACAGGCAGTTTCCTCCGACAGGGCAAAGTCCCATACATATGCAAAAACCGTTGCCACTTTCACTTCCTGCCCTTGGCTGTTTCGAACGGTGAGATCGGCGGAATACCAGCCTGCAGGGGTGTCTGCCGCCGTTTTCAGCTTAATCAGAAAAGCCTGGGACTTGCCTGCAGGCAAATCAAAAGCACCGTATGCCGCAAGGGGGGGAATGGCATCCGGCACCATCCCATTTTCCCCACAGTCATGATAGTACTGAATAAACAGTTCACTGTCAATGGTATCTCCACTTTCATTGGTAAAGGGCTGGATCTGGGCGTCCATATCTGCGCGGCCCTCTTCAGCGTACAGGACAAACTGGATATTTTCTATTTCATTCTTGGCCATATAGGCAGCAAAGGTATCCAACCCGCTGCTTTGGGTATTGGAACTGCTGACTTTTTTGCTGCTGTAGTCAAACCACAGAGAAATCCCGCTGTCTTCATGTTCCGCTTTCTGGGGAACATAAGAAGCGGTGGGATCGTCTGCCGCGTGACTGCCAGGGGCTGTGCACAGGATCATAGAAGCCATCATCAAGATCACAAGGAGGCACGAAATCGTTTTCTTCATTTCCAAAGGATCCTTTCTTTATATTTATGTATAAATTATATACAAAATATGAAAGAAAGTCAACGATTTTTGTGCTTTATTTTGACGGAGCACAGTGCTTTCCGAATAGCTTTGCACAATAGACGCGTGCGTCAAAGGGATCCAGCGGCGTATCCTTTTTCAGATACAGGGGATGATGCGGGTGGCCTCCCTTTTTGGACCGGGGCCCGGCGGTAAACCAGCGGGCCCCGTACGTTTCTCCCACACGAATCATATCCATGACACACGTGGGAAGGTAGGAACGCATTTCGATGATGGTGCCCCAAGCTGCCCACATAGAAGGGGGAGACTGGCACCGCTGCAGCACATATTCCAGGGCAAGCAAATTTTCCCTGTGCAGATATGGATTGCAATTTTGTTCCATATCCTCCGGCGCAGTGGCCCGCTGGGCATATACGTTTACCATCATAAAGCTGTCGTAGCCATTGGCCCATGCTATGCGCTCTACGCTTTTCAGTGTATTGTCCAAATGATCCGGCTCTGCGGTCGAGGGGTTGACCCCGATGGCGATCAGCGGTTTTTTTCCGCGGGTGCCCAGAATATATCGATATTCTGTATAAAAGTCGGGAACATACAGCCATCGCTCCCGGTTATATCCGTTATAGGTGCGCTGATCCATGGCGGCGGCAAACGAAAGCACGTCCGCCTGATCTGTAGTCGATTTTGGAATATGCACGACGTATCCTTTCCGCTACTTGGACTGTAAAATCATTTGGATCAGCTGGGAGGTGCTGTCCGCCAAGCGTCCGGCACCGGCTTTTATCAGTTCTTTCCGGCTGCGAAAGCCCCAGGTAACAAAAACACCTTCTACACCGGCGTTTTGTGCAGTCAGCACATCTACGTCAGAATCCCCTACATACAAGGGCCGGCTGCACCCAAGCGTTTGGATGGCTTCCAGCAGGGAGTCCGGCGCAGGTTTGCGCGGGACGCCGTCCCGGTCACCTATTGCAAGGGTGATTTTTCCAGGGAAGTATTGCTGCGCCAGTTTTTTGACGGCGAAATCCGCTTTATTAGAGACGATGGCTGTGGAAATTTCATGAGCCTGCAGCTCCTCCAGCAGGGTCTCCACGCCTTCATAGGGGCGTGTTTTATTTTCACAGTTTTCTTTGTAATGCTGGATAAAACACTGATAAATGGACTGGATCGCCTGGGGTTCTTCCACAGGGAAGGCGGATCGGGTGATCAGCATGCGCACACCGTCTCCGATAAATCGGCGGACTTCTTCGATGGTACGGCCAGGAAGACCGGCCTCCGCCAGTGCATAATTTACACTAGCTGAAAGGTCCTCCAGTGTATTGAGAAGCGTTCCGTCCAAATCAAATATGACAGCATCGTAGTTCATGGCTTTTTACCTTTCACAGGGAATCTTGACAGAATTTTTACCGTATTGTATACTAAAAAATAAAGTACCGGGATACAAGAAAGCAAGGGAATTCATGTGTCCCTCTCTCCTATAGCTTCGCCGGAAGCCCCGCATTAAGGATACCAGCAAAGACAGCGCGGGACACTGTGGCGACAGCGCCCCGGGGAATGAGAATTTGTTTAAAATGCAGGGCAGGGTTTCTGCCTGCAAATGTCAAATAAGGAAAAGGTGCAGATATGGCAGAGCGGGACAAAGAACGGGATCAGTATTATATGGCCATCGCCCTGGAAGAAGCATCCGCCTGCGCCCGGGAAGGGGAAGTCCCTGTGGGTGCGGTGATCGTGCGGGAAAACAAGATTCTTGCCCGCTGCGGCAATGGCCGGGAACAGGAGCGTGATGCCACGGCCCATGCAGAGCTGTCTGCCATTCGCAGCGCGTGCAAAGCACTTGGAGGATGGCATCTGACCGGGTGCGAGTTGTTTGTCACGCTGGAACCATGCCCTATGTGTGCCGGCGCCATCGTAAATGCCCGCCTCCCCTGGGTGATTATCGGTGCAAGGGACCCCAAAGGGGGCGCCTTTGGCAGTATGATGGATCTTTGCTCCTTCCCGGTGAACCATAAGCCCCAGATCTGCTTTGGCGTAATGGAGGCGCAGTGCGCGGCAGTATTGACCGCTTTTTTCAGACAGCGGCGGGCGGCTGGCCCCAGGTGGAACAAAAAACGGTAGTTGCAAGACAAAGTCCGGTTTTTTCGGACTTTATTTTTTTTCACCGCAGCGCTGGGCGGCAGCCATAATCCCCAGCCGCGCGCTTTCATAGGTGAGGCCACCCTGCAAAAAGGCCAGATAAGGTGGACGCATGGGGCCGTCCGCAGACAGCTCGATGGAAGAGCCTCCTACAAAGGCGCCGGCGGCCATAATCACAGGATCGTCATAGCCGGGCATATCCCATGGTTCCGGGGAAACGTAAGCGTCCACCGGAGAGGCGGACTGAATCCCCCTGCAGAATTCCACCAGCGCTTTTCCCCGCTCCAGCTGTATCGTTTGGATAATGTCGCTGCGGAGGTCAAAGGGGCCGGGATTTACCGCATACCCAAGCTTTTGGAAGATATATGCTGCAAGATGTGCTGTTCGCAGTGCCTGGGCAGTGGTGTGGGGAGCATAAAACAGTCCCCGGAGCAAATTGCGGTTTTGTCCGAGAGATGCGCCTACTTCCAGACCCACTCCCGGACATGTGAGTCGGTACGCAGCCAGCTCTACTGCCTTCTCGCTTCCTACCAAATATCCGCCGCAGTCAGCCAGGCCGCCGCCGGGATTTTTGATGAGAGAACCGATCATCAGATCCACCCCGTGGGCGCAGGGTTCTGTCTCTTGTGTAAATTCGCCGTAACAGTTGTCCAGCACCACATAGGGGTTCCAGGAAGCATGCTTTTTTACAAATGCCGCAGCTTCTCCGATTTCCTCTACGGTGAGGGTCTTGCGGTTTTGATAGCCCTTGGACCGCTGGAGAAACACGACCCGAATTTTGTCTTTATACTGCTCCAGTGCGGCGCCTACAGAGGGCAAATCAACCCCGCCGTGGCCGGCCAGCTCTACCTGCACATATTGAATCCCGAAATCTGCAAGACTGCCATCCCCCTTTCTGCCGCTGATACCAATGACGCTGTGGAGGGTGTCATACGGCGCGCCGGTGATGGACAGCATAATGTCTCCCGGACGCAGCAGGCCGAACAGGCCGATGGTCAGAGCATGGGTGCCGCTGAGGATGGAGGGACGCATAAATCCTGCAGGGGCACCAAACACCTTTGCGGCGATTTGGTCAATAGTGTCCCGTCCCCTGTCTCCGTATCCGTATCCTGTAGAAGGTGCGAACAGGGATTCAGACACCCGACACTCCCGAAATATATCCAGCAGCTGTTCTGTGCGGATTCGTGCAGTTTCGTCAATTTTTTGAAAAATATCGGAAAGGGCCGCCTCAGCTTCTGCTGCCAAGGCTCTTGTTTCATTCGTCAGATTCATGGTAATCTCCGTTTGCTTTTTATCATTCCTTTCTATTTTATATAAAAAAACAATAAATGTAAATAGCTGCCTGAAACAAAACATAAAATTGCCTCGAAATATGAAATGAAATATGGACAAAATAAAAATAGAATAAAAACGATCCCACGAATAAAGCTTTACTGGCAGCGCAGGAAATCCGGGATGTATTTTATCGTATTTCGCGGCTAAGCCGCTGCAGAAAAATGAGGTGTTCCCGTGTCAATATACCATTACCCGGAGGAAGAAGGATACATGCCTGCATTCCTTGCAGCATCCATTGCTGCAGATCCGGCGGCCAGAGATGCTTTTGCAAAAATGACAGCCAACCAGCAGGATGCTGTGATCCGTCAGGCTTGCGCTGTTCGCTGCGGAGAAGAGCTTGCCCGTTTGGTCAGCAGCATGCACGGTTGAAATTCCTGTGCCTTTAAAAGTGAAGGCACAGGAATTTTCCATTTAGGAATTGCATTCGCTTGGAGAATGTGCTAAAATATAATTACATAAGAGTATGAAATACAGCAATATGCTATATACTCCTCTGGAAAGGCAGGTTTTATTATGGATCGCGTTATCACCATTGGCCGTGAACTGGGCAGCGGAGGCAGAACCGTGGGCAAAGAGGTTGCCAGAATTCTGCAGATCCCCTATTACGACAGAGAATTGATTGATGAAGCTGCAAAGGAAAGCGGACTTTCTTCGGATTTTATAGAAAACAACGAGCAGGAAATCACCAGCAGCTTTTTGTATAATCTTGCTATGGGCAACAGCTATACATACGGTATGCTGGGCCTGGGCGGGACCAATTCTATGCCGCTTACTATGCAGGTTTTCCTGGCGCAGCAAAAGGTAATTCAGAAGTTTGCTACGTCGCCCTGTGTAATTGTCGGCCGTTGCGCGGACTTTATTCTGCGGGAAAGACAGGATATATTAAAAGTATTTATCTATGCGTCTATGGAGGACCGGATCAAACGTGCAGTAGAGGAATATGGATACTCCCAAAAGAAGGCGCTGGATGTGATCACAAAATCAGACAAGGGCCGTGCCCGGCACTATGCTACCTTTACAGAATGGGATTGGAGCGACCGCCGCAATTATGATATGATGCTCAATGCGGCAGCGTTGGGCGTAGATACAGCAGCTCAGATGATTTGCCAGGCAGCCAAGCGGTAACGACATAACATAAATAAAAAATTCCACTGTGATAACAGTGGAATTTTTTTAGGATTTTTTATTTTTCTACCGTTCGATCATATACAATAAAGCTGTAAATCTCCGTGACGCCGCTGCCACTGGCGGTGACAGTGACATATCCGGGAGACTTAAACTGCAAAAGTCCGTTTTCACTTACGACAGCAATAGCGTCATTGCTGGACTGAAATGCAGTAGCCGGAATAGAAGGCTGCAGCTTGTAAGCGGAGTTTACTTGATGTACTTGCGGCCCAGCTGCCTTGGGATCCAAACTGCTTCCGCTGGGGAGCACGGTGATGACAACAGCAGAAGTTCGGTCTTCTTTTTCCGATTTTGCCATAACCAAAGTAGTACCTGCTTCTTTTGCGGTAATTGTCCCCTTTTGATCCACAGATACTACAGTAGACTTAGCAGACCGATATTCTGCGTCCTCCCAGAGCCGTTTAAAAGAATAGGTTTCACCAATTTCCAAAACCTGGCCGTTGATAATGGTAACCGTCTCGTAATCTTCATCTTTGATACTTGTTTGTACTGTGTTTTCCTGGCCTGCGTCGTCTCCCCCTGAGTCTGTTTCCGACTTTGCCTTCCTGCATCCGGCTGCCGTCCCCACAACAGCAAAAACAAGCAGCAGCGCAAATAGTTTTTTCATGACAATATTCCCTTTCTTATCCCTCTTTTTATCTACATGCATCGATTATGCAATAGGTTCTCCCTGGAGCAGCTGTTTCAGCTGCGCTTCATCGATTACCGGAATCCCAAGCTGCCTTGCGCGATCCAGCTTGGAGCCTGCAGCCTCCCCCGCAACGACATAGGATGTTTTAGAGGACACGCTTCCCGCTACCTTTGCCCCCAGCTGTTTCAGCTGATTTCCTGCCTCTGCACGGGACATGGTAGGCAGCGTACCGGTGAGCACAAAGGTCAGTCCACGTAGGGAGTCTCTGGCAGGCGCGCTGTCATCTGCTGCCATAACAACGCCGGCATCCTCCAGGCGTTGTATCAGCTGCTTTGTCTCCGGGAGAGAAAAGAAATCCACAACAGATTGGGCCATTATCTCTCCGATATCCTCCACCTGGCACAGCGTCTCTATGTCTGCTGCAAACAGCGCCCCCACACTGCCAAACTGTTTTATAATAGATTCTGAAGCTGCGATACCGATGTGATGGATTCCCAGTCCAAACAAAAGACGTGCAGGCCCGGCTGCTTTGGACTTTTCTATGGCAGCCATTAAATTGGCTGCAGACTGCTGTCCCATTCGGGGAAGCGCCGCAAGGGGGCCAGGGGTCAGCGTATATATGTCTGCCGCGCTTTGGATCAGGTCGTTGTCGATCAGCATGCGTACCATTTGCGGGCCCATGCCGTCGATGCCCATGGCGCCTTTGGATGCAAAATGGATCAGGCGGCGTTCCAGCTGCGCCGGGCAATCCGCATTGATGCACCGGGCAGCACCTACCTCTCCTTCTGCCTCTTCTTTGTCAAATACAATACTTTCCCCGCAGGAAGGACAGCGGGACGGAATCTGATAGATTTGTTCATTTCCCGCTCGCTTCTCTGTAACGCTTCTGGTAATTTCCGGGATAATATCTCCCGCTTTGCGCACGATAACCATATCCCCAATACGGATATCCCGCTGGCGAATGATATCGATGTTGTGCAGGGTTGCCCTGGATACGGTGGTACCAGCCAGCTGCACCGGCTCCAGCACCGCGTTTGGGGTAAGCACGCCGGTGCGGCCTACCTGCACGGTAATATCCAACAGTTTTGTTTCCCTTTCCTCCGGCGGATATTTATAAGCAGCAGCCCATTTTGGGGTGCTGCTGGTTTCCCCCAGCACCGCCCGCTGGCGGAGCGCATCTATTTTTACCACAGCACCGTCGATTCCGCAGGGCAGGGCATCCCGGCTGCTACCCAGTTTTTCGATTGCCGCAAAAACTTCTTCGTCTTTTGTGGTAGTGCAGAGAATATCCACAGTGTGAAACCCAAGAGAACGGATGCGCTGGATGGTTTCCCTGTGCGACTTGGGCGCGTGGCCATCTTCGTATAAGCTGCCGGACTGAAAATTGAACACAAAAATATCCAGTCCCCGTTTGGCTGTCTCTGCCGGGTCCAGCTGACGCAGGGATCCGGCCGCCGCGTTGCGGGGATTGGCTAAAAGCTTTTCCCCGGCGGCCTCCTTCTCTTCATTTAGCTTGGAAAACACATTTCTGGGCATATACACCTCGCCCCGCACTGTCAGGGACAGAGGCTCCGGAAGCTTTTGTGGAATAGAGGCGATGGTACGGATATTGGCCGTCACATCTTCTCCCACTATGCCGTCTCCTCGGGTGGCGCCCAGCACCAGTTCTCCTTTTTCATAGGTCAGGCTGACAGAAAGCCCATCAATTTTGGGCTCTACCGTATAGAAAACTTCCTCGTCGGTATCCGCAAACGGTTGACGGGACTTTTCTAAAAAGGCGGCCAGTTCTTCAAAGGAGAACACGTCGGAGAGAGAATCCATTTTTACAAGATGGGTGACTTTTTTCAGTCGCTCGCTTGCTCGTCCCCCTACTTTATGGGTAGGAGAAGAGGGGCTGTCCAACTGAGGAAATTCCGTTTCCAATTCCTGCAGACGACGAAACAGCATATCGTAATCAAAGTCGGAAATCTCGGGGGCGTCCTGTTCATAGTACAGCTTTGCATGCCGTCGAATTTCTTTACGCAGCCGGGAAATTTCCCGCTTTGCGGTTTTTTCATCCATGATAGTATGACCAGGCCTTTCTCCTGTTGGTAATAGTATTGCCCCGAAAAAATACAGCGCAGTGCTGTTATTTCAAGCTTTGCCCTTTTTATTTTACATAATAAGGCTACAATTTTTATTTTATACAAATACAAAAGTATTATATCATGTTGCAAAAATGAAAACAAGATTTTTTTCATTTTCTATTGACAAATCAAGACACATGAGATATAATGAACACATGAACAGTTATTCATATGTTTGGGAGGAGAAAGCAATGGAACAGAAAATGGATACAGTTCACAGTGATGCCTTTGCTAGCGTAAAGGAGCAGCTGCCTGATGAAGAGGTGTTGTATGACTTGGCAGAGTTGTATAAGATTTTTGGGGACACCACTCGGGTGAAACTTTTGTATATTCTTTTTGAAGGGGAAATGTGTGTGCAGCATCTGGCGGAGCTTTTGCAGGTATCTCAATCGGCAGTGTCCCATCAGCTGCGCATTTTGAAAGGCGCCAGACTTGTGAAATACAGACGGGATGGGAAGACTGTATATTATGCATTGGCAGACGACCATGTTCGGGAAATCATTGGGTGCGGTATGGAACATATTACAGAATAGGGAGGGAGAAAGAATGGTTAAAACATTTAAGCTGACAGAACTGGACTGCCCGGTGTGCGCAAATAAAATGCAGGAGGCGGTAGCAAAAATCGACGGTGTATCCCAGGCACGGGTGGATTTTTTGGTGATGAAGCTGACGTTGGAAGCAGAAGAGGTGAATTTCCCAAAAATTTTGAAGCAGGTGGGCAAGGCTGTGCGTAAGGTAGAGCCGGATTGTGAATTGATTGAAATATAGGCGGGAGGCGTTTGGCAATGCGGTTTACACTTTCTCAGAAAAAGCGGTTGATTTCTATCATAGCAGGCACGGCACTTTTCTTTTGCGGCGGGATTCTTTCACTGCTGCATATGAATCCTGCAGCCGCTGTCCTATTCATCGCTGCAGGTGTTTTTGCCGGCGCGATGTGTGTGATCCAGGCGGTACGGGGCATTCTGTCCGGGGATTTCTTTGATGAAAATACACTGATGACTATCGCGGCAATCGGCGCGGTGCTCCTTGGGGAATATCCCGAGTGCGCAGCGATCATGATTTTGTATCAGGTTGGGGAGTTGTTCCAGTCCATTGCAGTGGGCAGATCCCGCCGGGCCATCAATGCGCTGAGCAACCTGTATCCGGATACAGCAGAAGTCCAGGGGGAGGATGGTACATTTCGAACAGTCCCCACTGCAGATCTTGCGGCGGGTGATACGATCCGTGTTACCCCTGGGGGAAGAATTCCTGCGGATTGCGTAATCTTGTCTGGTCAAACGGCCATTGATACCTCTCCGGTCACCGGGGAGAGCATGCCCAGGGATGCAGGGCCTGGAGAGACGATATATTCCGGCTGTCTCAACAAAAGCGGGATGATCGAGGCAAGAGTCCTGCGTCCTGTTCAGGAAAGTGCCGCCGGTCGGATCATGAAGCTGACGGAGACAGCAGGAGAACGTAAAACCAGATCTGAGGCGTTTATCACCCGATTTGCAAAAATTTACACGCCTGCAGTAACAGGGATCGCCGCAGCTATCGCGTTTTTGGTCCCGCTGGGCATTTGTTTCGCAACCGGCGTTTCCTACGGTGCTATTTTTCCCGACTGGGGCAGACGGGCATTGTCAATGCTGGTGATCTCCTGTCCCTGCGCGTTGGTCATTTCCGTCCCGCTGGGATATTTCTGCGGCCTTGGAAACGCATCAAAAAATGGGGTGCTGATTAAGGGCAGCGCCTTTTTGGACACGATGGCTTCTGTGGATATGGCTGTATTTGATAAAACAGGAACGCTTACCATGGGCACGCTGACAGTGGAAAATGTGCGCCCAGAAGGGGATATGACAGCGGAACAGCTGCTTTCCCTTGCCGCTGCGGCGGAGCAGCACTCTTCTCACCCGATCGCAAAGGCGATTTGCACCGCAGCAGGGGAGTATACAGAAACGGTGTCGGTACAGGAGCGGGCCGGGACCGGTGTGGAAGCGGTACTTGCCGATGGGCGTACCGTTCGGGTGGAGCGCCCCCAGACGGAGGCAGCGGACACAACGGCGGTGCAGGTTTGGATCGACGACCGTTCTGCAG
>CANQWE010000018.1 GCA_947627475.1 uncultured Clostridia bacterium | reverse complement strand
CGTCATATTTTTCGTCGATGTATTTTTTGGAGTATCCGATGATCGCACCGTTCAAGTAGACGTTTTCCCGTCCGGTTAGTTCCGGATCAAATCCTGTTCCCAAGGTGAGCAGCTGTACCTTTCTCCGATCTACCAGCACCTCCCCTCTTGTGGGGACAAGGACGCCGGATATGATTTTGAGCAGCGTGCTTTTCCCCGATCCGTTCGTGCCGATGATCCCTGCCACTTCTCCCTTTTCTACGTGAAAGCTGATATCGTCCAGCGCCGTAAATAACTCATAGCGATGAGCCCCGCGCAATTTGCGTATCATAAGTTCCTTGAGACTGGTAGCTTCATCTTTTACCCGCCGAAACTGCATGGTCACATTTTTCACCACAATCTCCGGCTGGCTTACCCCGTTTTTTTCTCCCATTGCGATCCCCTCTCCCTCATATCCTCTGCAAAATCCTGCTGCGGTTTCTCCGAAAGATCCAGTAGCCCAGGCCATAAATCCCCGTGCTCCAAAGAATCATCTGGAAAAGCTCTACTGTGCCCGGCAGTGTACCATACATCACAGCCCCCCGCATACTATGGATGTAGGTATAAAGGGGGTTGTTCCAAATGACGACACGGATAAAACCCTGCAGCTGCTCCACCGGATAAAAAATCGCTGAGCAGTACATCCAAAGGGTGAGCACAACAGAATACAAATGCTTGATGTCCCCGAAAAACACATACGCTGTTGCCAGCATATAGGAAATGCCCAAAGAAAAAACAGTCAGACAAAGGATCACAAACAGGGTGAAAAACATTGTCCACTTGGGCGTTACCTGGAATACGACCAGCATCAGCACATAGGCTGCCAGGGAATAAAAAAGATTGATCAGCGCCGTATAAACCCGGGTTAGAATAAAGAGATCCATCGGGAATTTTACCTTCAGAAGCAGCATCTTGTTATCCACCAGCGTCGTCATAGCGGCGTTGGTGGCCCCTGTGAAGGTCTGCCACAAAATATAGCCGGTGAGATAATAAATGGGATAGTTATCGATGGAACGCCGAAACAGCTGGGAAAAAATCAAGGAAAGAACCGCCATGGAAAGTAGTGGATTCAAAACACTCCACACGATCCCCAGGTAAGACCTAGCATATTTGCGTTTGATCTCCCGCGCTGTAAGCTGCCGGACTACAAACGCAAACTGCTTACGCTGCCTAAAGTCCCGCATCTCTCCACCCCCTTTCTTTCCGAAACTGGATCATCTTGCGTATCTGGCGTATTGCCTGGTATAGCCTGTACTGTCTCAAGTGGTGCCCCACCCGTTTTCCGCCGCGCACCGCGCTCCCCTCATACCAAGCGCTCTCCCGGACCGGATGATTCCAAAGTCCCATTATGCTCCCAAGCCTTGGAAGAAGATGATAAGCCTGCAGCTCCCTCTGTGTCAAGGGCGCGGCAAGCTGCTGCTCATCTCCTTCCAACACATCGTCTGAAAAGGGCAGGCTTCCAAAAGCCTCCGCCTCTTCTCTGGAAGGCCTGCTCATAAACTGGCGAAGCAATCTGTAAACTACGCCCCTGTCCCTTTGAAGCGTCCCCGCGTCCAAAACTGCTACCCCTGTTTTGGCAAGACAGCGGATGTACGGCAGCAGGCAAGCTTCCATTCTGCTGACAAATGCCCTCCCCGCTTCCCGGATCTGGCCGCAGCAGGGAATATATTGCCCCCCTTTCTGCCGGTAGGACAGGGTCATTCCGTGGGGCGCCGTATAAATTGCTTCAAATAAACAGTTATTGAAATAAATTTTTTCCGCAAGCTGCTTTTCCGGGGAAAAATAATAGGTGTGATAATCCCCTTGAAAAACGTCTGCAGGCAGATCATACAGTCCCCAGTAATACCCTTCCAGCCGCCTTGGCTGTCCCAGGAACGCCAGTACATCCCCTATCGTTTTCTGCATGGAGCCCACCCAGCCGCTGTCTACCAAGGCATATGGAATATCCTCCAAAAGACCTTCCCCGGTAAGATATCCTATAAGCCCGGGCAGCGCCGCCCGGGAATGCCTGTCCATATACGTCAAAAACAGCGTACATTTGCCAAGGCAGCGACGGATATACGGCAGTTTGGCGTGGGGCAGCACCTTTCCAGGGGCAAACGGAAGAGAAAGCTGCTGCAAAACTGCCTGCCGTTCTTCTTCCGTAAGTCCTCCGCGGCGCAAAATCCGCTCCATCGTGACGTCTATGCCACCCCGGCAGACATATGTCAGCGCCGCCTCTCTGTCCAGATGAAACAGGGGCAAGCGAAGGGAATAGCGAGAACAATACAGATAACGACACTCTATGGGCAAATGGTGTGTTTCACAAAAGACTTGGGCAGCGCGATAGGGAAAATATCCGTCTCTGGCAAAAAAATACAACCGCTTTTTCCCGCTCCCTGCCGCCTCATGCAAGAGCCACTGTACAAAGCTGCCCAGTGCCGGGGCCAGCACGTAAGAGCCCACCAGCCCGACTGTATCCTCAGGCACAGGGTAGTTTTCCAAAATCGGCGCCATTTGGGGAGAGCGGCGCCATATTCTTCGATATGCTTCTCTTCTTTCTTCCCGCTCCTGCATCCTATATGGATTCCTTTCTCGTTTCCCGTTTCCCGTGGCTGCATTTCATCTATTTCGCCGGTTTCCCTTCAGCTGCCGCCGGATATAGTGATGCACCGGTGCAGGCACGGCGCCCACCAGCAGCGGCTTCAGCACATAGGGCAACGTCGTTTTATTTAAAATACCCAGTTCTTTGAATCCCCTGTAACGCAGCCCCATCTCCCGGATTCGCCGCCGGTATGTTCTTTTTCTGTGGGATGTGTAATCCTCCCAGTACTGCAGCAGCGGTTCCTGCAAATTGTATCCTCGGCACCCATTTCGATGCAGCCGCATAAACAGCTCATAATCTTCTCCCTGCCGATCCTGCGGATCCAGACTGTATCCGCCGTTTTCAATAAGCACTTCCCTGCGAAACATTACAGAAGGATGGATATAGGGAGAATTATACAGAAAATCCTTTCTTACTGGGAACTCCGGCATTTTCTGATATCCCCACACGCCGTCTGCATCTATGAGTTCTGCATTGGAGCCGACCCACTGAAAACGGGGATGGGCGTTTAGAAAAGCATATTGCTTTTCCAGTCGGTCAAAAGTTGCTATATCATCGTCGTCCATTCTGGCGATATATCGTCCCACTGCCCTGCGCAGGCACCCGTTCAGGGCATATGCCAATCCCTGATTCCCATTAGACCGGATATATACGATACGGCAGTCCCGCTCTGCAGCGGTACGAATACACTTTGCAGGCGCCGGATCCGAACCATCATCATACAACAGCAGTTCCCAGTTTGGATAGGTCTGCCCGATAATAGAGTCCAACGCTTTCAAAAGGCGTTCTCTTCGTGGGTTATACACGCCCATAATGATACTGATCTCTGCCCTGCTTGTCCTTTTCATACGCCTCCGCCTCTATCCTTCGTTCCATATCTGTATAAACCCTTCTCATCAAAGCGCTCGCATATTCCTGATCGAATGGCTTTACGGATGCGACACAGCAGGCCGCCATTCTTTTCCTTTTTTGGGGACACAGCTTTTTCATAGCCTCAATGCCCTGGGCAAATCCGTCTATATCGTCATACCGATAGACAAATCCGTTTTTTCCGTGTTCCATATATTCCCGGCTTCCCCGGTTGTCCGACGCGATCACCGGAATGCCCATGGCCAGCGACTCCAACCCTGCCATGCCGAGACCCTCTCGCTTGGAAGGAAAGACAGTGGCGTCAGCGCATCCAATCATTTGAGGAATATCGGTTCGGTGACCATAAAGGATCACATTGTCCTCCAGCCCCATCTCTGCGATCCATCGCTCCATATGCTGCCGGAAAAAGCCGTCCCCGCAAATTCCGTAGCGGATGGCGGATATATCCTTGTGCATCCGCCGCAGTCTGGCCAGCGCCTCCAAAACCACCCGATGGTTTTTATTTTCATTGAGTTCCCCGATTGACAGGAGAAAAAATATTTCATCCCCAATCCCCAGACGATCTCGGAGCGTTTTTCTCTCCTGCTGTGACACAGGTCTGAAAATTTGCCGGTCCAATCCCACGCCGGGGAGTTTATATAGACTTCCGTTTTTCTTCAGTCGGAATTTTCGGGCGCTTCTGTAGTCCTCCTCATTGATGACGATCAGAATATCGGTATAACGGGCCAGCAATTTTTCCACCCTATAATATACAAGATGATTGATAAAGGGAGCATTCCGATAAAAATGAAACCCATGTGCTGTATACAGAACAACGATGTTTTTCCCCGGGCAAAGCCTGCCTGCCAGACGTCCCAGCAGCCCGCCTACCGGTGTATGGCAGTGTATGGCCTGTATGGGATATTTTTGTAACAGCCCCACGATCTGTCTCAGTGCCTTTTGATTGTCCTGAATCATAAATGGCGATCTGGCGATCTCAATAGGATGCACGATCACATGCATTTTGTGCAGTCTCTCCAAATCGGAAAAATAATGGGGTTCATGGATATTGGTGGCATAATGTACCACATATCCCCGCTGCTGCAGAATGCGTACGTTTTCCTGTTCAAATTTTCCAAGAAAGTCATTGGTAGTCGTGAGGATCAGGATGTGTTTCTCCATATGCGATTCCCCTCCCTTTTCTGGGTGAAGACAATTGGCAGGCCATGTTTCGTGCTCTCATCGAAACGGGCAGCTATTGTGTGCTTGACATTTTTCCAAATTTTCCGACACTGCCGCGGATGATGCTGGTATACTTACAAACAGTTTCACCCTTTGAAAAAATTTTATTCCCCGCCAGTTGGGGCGGCGTCTGCAATACAGCATTGGAGACACAGGTCAAATGTTTCTAAATAAAATTTTTGTTATTCAATAAAAAAAGGGGTAAAGCGATATCGCTTTACCCCAGGCTAAGAAGCTCTGGCAAATTAAACAGATACTCAATCCAGCTCCAGTGCACCAGTGTACAACTGATAGTAAGTGCCCTTGAGCCCGATCAGGTCTTCGTGGGTACCGCGTTCAATGATGCGGCCGTGATCCAGTACCATGATCGCGTTGGAATTCTGCACGGTGGAAAGACGGTGCGCGATGACAAACACAGTGCGCCCGGTCATCAGCGCATCCATGCCCCGCTGCACAATGGCTTCAGTACGCGTGTCGATGGAACTGGTAGCTTCGTCCAGGATCATAACGGGCGGGTCGGCTACGGCTGCGCGCGCGATGGCAAGCAGCTGACGCTGGCCCTGACTGAGATTGGCTCCGTTCCCTGTAAGCATTGTGTTGTAACCCTCCGGCAGGCGCCGGATGAAATCATCCGCGCCGGCGAGCTGCGCCGCTGCAATACATTCCTCATCGCGTGCGTCCAGGTTGCCGTATCGGATATTTTCCATCACCGTACCGGTGAAAAGATTTGTGTCCTGTAATACAATGCCCAGGCTGCGGCGCAGATCCGCTTTTTTGATCTTGTTGATGTTGATGCCATCATAACGAATCTTACCGTCAGCAATATCATAAAAGCGGTTGATCAGGTTTGTAATGGTGGTTTTGCCCGCGCCTGTAGAACCTACAAAAGCCACCTTTTGACCAGGCTTGGCATACAGGGAAATGTTGTGCAGCACCGTTTTTTCCGGCGTATAGCCGAAATCCACGTCATAGAAACGCACATCACCCTGCAGTCGTGTATAGGTGACAGTACCGTCGTGGTGTGGATGCTTCCATGCCCACACGTTGGTTCGCTCCGCACACTCGCTTATGCTGCCGTCTGCATTCTCTTTTGCATTTACCAATGTGACATAGCCTGCGTCCGTTTCGGGCTGCTCGTCCAGCAGGGCGAAAATACGATGCGCCCCTGCCAAACCCATGATAACCATGTTGACCTGGTTGGACACCTGGCCGATGGCGCCGGCAAACTGTTTTGTCATGTTCAGAAACGGCACAACGATGCTGATACTGAAAGCCATGCCGGAAATGCTGATGTTGGGCATGTCCGTCAGCAGCAACGCACCGCCTACCAGGGCCACTACAACATACATCACGTTACCGATGTTGCCCAGCAGGGGCATCAAAATGTTGGCGAACCGGTTTCCGTTACGTGCGTTGTAAAAAATTTCACCGTTGACCTTGTCAAAGTCGGCCCGAGCGCCCTCCTCATGGCAAAACACCTTGATAACCTTTTGGCCGGTCATCATCTCTTCCATAAAAGCTTCGGCCTTGGCCAGCGTAATCTGCTGACGCAGAAAGTATTTGGAAGAACGGCGGGTGACAGCCCGGGCTGCGACTACCATGCAGATCACGCCGGCAACCACAACCAAACCCAGTATCATACTGTAATACATCATAATACAAAATACTGTCAGCAGCGTCACACCAGATATCAACATCTGCGGCAAGCTTTGGCTGATCATCTGCCGCAGGGTATCCACGTCGTTGGTATAATAGCTCATGATGTCGCCGTGACCTTTTGTATCGAAGTACCTGATAGGCAGGTCCTGCATGTGGCTGAACATTTTCTCACGAAGCTTTTTCAATGAGCCTTGGGTAATAATGGCCATCATTTGCGTGTAAAATGTACCGGCAATGAGGCTGATGATATACATCCCCACAAGAATGATCACATACGTGATGATTCTCCCGGACACAGACGCCCAGTCACCACTCTTATAGCTTTCGTCCACGACGGCGATGACGTTTTGCAGAAACACGGCCGGAGCGGCGCTGACGATAGCATTGATCAGGATACACACTAGCGTGATCGGAAGCAGAACCGGATAGAATTCAAACAAGGTACGCAGCAGACGGCGCAGCACACCCTTTGGTGCACGCTGTCCCCGTGCCGGAGCGGCCGGAGCAGCACTGGATGATTTATTCCTGGCCATCATGATCACCTGCCTTGTTCTGGGAATTGTATACTTCGCGGTAGATGTCACTGGTTTCGAGCAGCGCATCGTGGGTGCCAATGGCGCTGATACGTCCGCCGTCCATCACGACGATACGGTCGGCGTCCTGTACGGAGGCCACGCGCTGCGCAATGATGATCTTGGTCGTTTCGGGAATAAATTCGCGAAATCCCTGGCGGATCAGCGCGTCGGTTCGGGTGTCCACAGCGCTGGTGGAATCGTCTAAGATCAGCACCTTCGGCTTTTTCATAAGTGCGCGTGCAATACACAGACGCTGCTTCTGACCGCCGGAGACGTTGGATCCCCCCTGCTCGATCCACGTATCGTACTGGTCGGGGAACTGCCGGATGAATTCATCGGCCTGGGCCAGCTTGCAGGCTTCCTCCATCTCTTCATCAGTAGCGTCCGGATTGCCCCAACGCAGATTGTCTTTGATTGTACCGCTGAACAGCACGTTTTTCTGCAGCACAACCGCTACGTTATTGCGCAGAGCCTCCAGATCATACGCGCGTACATCTACGCCTCCCACTTTGACGCAACCTTCGGTGACGTCGTACAGACGGGGAATCAGCTGTACCAATGTAGATTTGGACGAGCCGGTTCCGCCCAATATACCGATGACCTCACCGGACTTAATATGCAGATCCACATCGGCAAGCGCCATACGTTCGGCCTTTTTGGAATACTTAAAGCTGACGTTCTCAAAATCGATCGATCCATCCTTTACCTGAGTGATAGCGGATTGGGGGCTTGTAAGACTGCTTTTCTCCGACAAGACTTCCACAATGCGCTCAGCCGATTCCATAGACATGGAGATCATTACGAATACCATGGACAGCATCATCAAGCTCATAAGGATCTGGAAGCTATATGTAAGAATAGCAGACATCTGGCCCACCGCGATTTCAGTACCCTGACTGCTGATGACAGCATAAGATCCGAAAGACAGAACAAATACCATGCCTGCGTACACGCAGAACTGCATCAAAGGACTGTTAAGGGCCATAATGCGTTCGGCACGGGTAAAGTCCTTACAGACGTCTCCTGCTGCAGCGGAAAATTTCTTTTTCTCATACTTTTCCCGCACATAGCTCTTTACGACACGCATAGCTTGTACATTTTCCTGTACCGAATCATTCAGTGCGTCATATTTCCGGAATACCCTGCGAAAAATTGGCGTGGCCGCACGAATGACCAGTACCAGCCCGATGCCAAGCAGGGGAATGGTGACAAGGAAAATCATAGCCAAACGCCCGCCCATGGCAAATCCCATAATAAACGAGAAGATGAGCATCAAAGGGCCGCGGATCGCCACGCGAATGATCATCATAAAGGACATCTGCACATTCACCACATCGGTGGTCATACGGGTAACAAGGCTGGACACCGAGAATTTGTCGATGTTCTCAAAGGAGTAATCCTGGATACAGTAAAACATGTCTTTACGCAGATTGCGCGCAAAGCCTGTAGATGCAGTAGCGCAGGTATTGCCTGCAGCAACCCCGAAGATCAAAGATAGAACAGCCATTGCTACCAGCCATATCCCATAACCCACAATGACATCCATCCCGCAGCCTGCCTGCATCTGGTTTACCAGATTGGCAATCGTAAACGGGATAATACATTCAAGGATCACTTCGGCCATGACCAGAAACGGCGTAAGAATTGCCGTTTTTTTATACTCGCGAATACTGCGAGAAAGGGTTTTTATCATATGTGACATTCCTCCTAACATGACGCAACCAGTTTGCACATGCGAGATGCATCATTAAATTGATTGTACCAACAGATCTGTTTTCCGACTATTCATCCAGATTCACGGACATAAGCGCGGCGGTCTCAAGAAACTGTGTAAGCTGGGCGCTGGACATACCGCGGGTGAGACATTGCTCAGTCTGATGCAGGTACTCCATCACCTGTGCATCCAGATGCGCCGCCCTTTCTGTTGGGATCAGGCTTTTTAAGCGCGCATCGCTGGCTACGCTTTCCCGTAGAATCAAGCCGTTTTTTTCCATTAACTGCAGAATGCCGGTGGCTGTGGATCGACTCAATCCAAATGCGCTTTCCACGTCACGCTGGAATACCGGTCCATCGTCGCATTTCACAAGAATATAGTGCATTACCCGGCTCTGTACCCCTGTGATGCCCAAATTCTGCATATTGGCATTCATACGCTTTTTCAGCTTATGGGACAGGACGTTAATCCAAAACCCACAGTCTTTTTTCATTTGAATCCCTTCTCTTTCCGGCGGAAAAACTATGTCACCGCTCTGCATTTGTTCGGAACCAAACAAATTTTAGCACACAAATAAAATCTTGTCAATAGAACTTTTGTCTGTTTTTTTACAAAACCAAGTTGCTTTTTTGTAGTCGTCAGGCGATGCAATGTGAAAAACTTGCGTTGACATTGAATTTTTAAAAAATATTTCAATCCGGTATGATAAGATCGGGCGTTTTCAATACAGCTACCGTATTTGCGCAGGAAAACTGTTTCAAATAAAAAAACCTGCGATGCTTTTTCCTCGCAGGTTAACTTTTAGATAACGCTTATATTTGGAACGTCTTTTACGAATTTATTCTTTTTGGTTTCCGCAGGACCATTGCATATGAAAAAGACGTGAACCCTTTTTGTTTATATACTTCATATCGGCTGTCTGGCTCTTTTTTCTCCTTTTTATCTGAATAATTTGGCGGACCGGGAAAATTACTTTGGCTGTTTTAATGATGCAGAAGAAGGCAGAATACATTCGCAAAATAACAGCTATCTTCTTTCAGACGCGAGGAAAGGGAATGAAAGTCAAGCCGCTTTTTTCTATTTCAGGCGTTTTCTTTTTAATGCCAATATCCGATGCCTCTTCCAATTACCAATTTCCCATTTGTTTGTAGATCCAGTAACCTTCAAAATCTTGAACCACTTCCTCTACGTGTTTTTCACTGCTGTCTGATTGATTCAGAAGGCTAACCAACGCTTCTATCTGACGCCGTTCATCAAGGACGCAAGGAAATATTCTACCATTTCATTCTGTATTCCATAGCACCGTCGTCCCCTGGGCGTATTTGGTAAGGCTTCCTCATATACTGAAAAAGTCATCGCTTCTACTCCTCTTTTTTTCATAAACGTATCATGACGCAATTTTGTTTTGCACTGTCTTTGGGCACTTCACGATACAAATTTTCTGCAGACAAGGTCTTTATTTCCACTTTTCAATTGCTCGTTCCGGTTTTAAATTTACTTTATTTTATCGCGTGGGCATAGGGAAACAATAAAAGATGAAAAATTTAATATTTACAATGTAAAAACGAACACGAAGGAAAGCCGACAGGGTATCCATAGTATTTTTGGGGGCTTTGTAAAAAATGTTTTTGGTTCTGTAAAAAATATAAATGGGCGCTGCTCTTATTGACAGTGCCTAAAAAAGGCAAACATGTATTATGGAATAGAAAGTATAAGTTTCAGGGTTAAGATGCCGTCTGCTATTTCAGTGCCGCATTGTCCAACGCATTGCCAAAAATTGTACTGATATCCAGCGCGTAAAGAAACAGGCCGTCCTCAAAGTGAACAAGAACATTGAAATCAATTCCTTTTTCTTTCGCAACTGCTGCTTTTTCCCGGACTATAATATCCAAAAACGCATTTCCCGTATGAATATCGTTCTCATAGTCGCTATCTGTGAATGCAATTGATCTACCATCCGGCGGTTCAAATCCGTATCTTGACTGCATTCCAATACAGCAGATGGTTTTTCATATCGTGATAGATGCCGTGAACCCGCTCTTCCGCCTTTCGTTTTTCCTTATAATACAAGTGCTGATGATGAAGATGTGCAATCTGCATTTTATCCTTCTGTTCCTGCTCCCGCAAAGGAAACATATTTTTTGGATAAAGAAAATGTTTCATAAATACTAAACCAAGCATCATTGTAATCGCATCCAGGGTGTGCAACATGATTGTGTCCAAATTAAAAAACAAATATAACGAAATAAAAAAACATAACCAGCACAATCATAATATCCAATGTCAATACAATCAAATCGCTTATCTGTATTTTGTATTTAAAGTTTTTCAGCAGACGATATACACAAAACATTACCAATAACCGCATCAGGATATTCAAAAAATAAATTGCTTTTTATTTGTAGCGCAGCCCTACCTCAATTTTCAGCATCTTGCCAAACGCAACATTCGAAACACCGGCTGGTTGCAGTGAAAAGTCTCTGGAAGGCCTGTCGGACAGGCTCTAAAAAGGGCACACTCCCCCTTTGTATTCTTTCGGTTCCCAACCGCAAATTTTCCATCCGCACGCATGAGACGGATGGGCAGCCCTTCATAGCCCTTTGTTGGCGTCGCTTAAATTTCTCGCTGGTAATTTCAAAGACACGCTGGAACTGAAGCGAACTGCAGAAATCAGAAGGGAGCAGTGGTCCTTGCCCCGTTCAATGACATTCTTTGTTTCTCCAATAGGAACTTGCCGTCCATTTTCCAGCATATTCAAGCAATAACAATTTTAAAGCAACCATCAACCATCGAAGTTCTTATGGGCAAAAGAATAAAGCGAAACCGGATCATTACACTGCTTTAGCAAAAAAAGAATTATATTCCACTGGTATTTTCAAACATGATCGGCTGTTTGCCTTTAAAACAGACAAACTACAAAAATCCGACATGCTTTAACATGTCGGATTTTTGCTGGAAGGGGTGGACACTTTAGATGCCACTTCCAAATGTCTACTGAATGCTCAAAACCAAATAATTTTATTTTTATTTTCTCGTCAACTGATTCCCATACATATCCAAAAGAGTTTTTAGAGAGATAACAAGTCTTATTCCTTTTTAGCAAATAAAAGTTGTAACAGTTCTTTAAGCTGTTTGTTTATTTCTATGTATTCTTTGCTTTCTTCAGGAGACATATTTTCAATTCTACCTTCTAATATTTTTTGCCTATTCAGTATCTCTGAACATAACCACATTTCTTTGATAGGTCTTATATTAAATTTAAAAACTTGATTGCACATATATTTTCCAACATCAGTTATTCCCTGAATATTCCCATCTTCGCTTCTTTGCAAATGTAAGTCAAATTCATCTGTTGCAGGATCCACAAAGCCTACTTTTCCATCGTTATGAAGATCTTTATTTTTTGTAGGCCACTTTTTAGATTTTTTTCTGTTACACGTAAAGCAAGCATATACTAGGTTATAATAATCTGTCTCGCGCTCTGGTGCTATACTTTTGGGAACAAAATGGTCTATTTCAAAGCCTTTAGAAGTTATCGCTTCTTCTTTACCACAATATCCGCAAATAAAACCAAAGTCTTCTCTTAATTCGTCTCGATATTTTTCATAATCTGTTTGCTCTCCCACATTATTTCTTCTACATATTTTAACATTCCCATGTATCCTCATAAAGCACCTACTTTGTTTTATCAATTAATTCATTTAGCGATTGCAAAATGTCCGACATTTTTTTAGTGGCATTTGTTGTCAATAACTCCGCAGGTAAATCATCAACTTCATTATAAGCGCGTAAAATTTTGAACAGATCCAGTAATCTTTCTTCTTCACGCGCAGTAATGCTATTTTTCTCTTTCTTAATCTTTATTTCCTCATACTCAGCTAAATGTAGTTTTAATCGATTATCAAAAACTTCTACTGCTTGCTTTAATGTGTTTATAAACTGTTCAAATTCGTTTGAGTCAAAATCTGCTGCTAATACATCTCTATCAATAAATAGATTTTCAATTACTAAATTTTCCTCTTTACCTGATTCACAATAATTAGACAAAATCACGCAAGGCAAATCTGGCAATTCACTATTTATAAATGCAACCAATTGTGTTCCATTGAAATCATATGCCCCCGTCAATTTATAATCAACTAGCATACATTTTATCTCATTTTTTAGAATCCAATCAATAACATTCTGTTTTGTACTGCAATTTTCAACAAAGTAAAGATCAACGCCTTTTCTTTTTAGCCTAATTTTGTAATCATCAATTATGGTTTGATCATCATCAATAAAACCGACTTTAAACACGGTAACACCTCCAGTTACTTTTCATTTAGCCTAATTGTTATATAAAATCCTTTTTCAGAGTTTTTATTTTCTGATAAGTCGATATACCCATTATACTCCATAACAATACGGTTAATGATCCACATTCCCATCCCTGTACCGACAATTTCTCCAGTTATTGAACGCCTATTGCTTTCAAATGGTTCTAATATCCGTCTGGGATTTTCTTTATAAATACCAGTCAACCCGACACCATTATCTTCATATTTAATTATTATTCCATTTTCGACCGATTTTATGCTAATGTCAATGAGTTTTTTCTGTGACTGGACTCCATCAAAAGATGATGAACTATTAGCTATCAGGTTATTTAAAATACTTTCCATTTCGTAAGGAAAGCATCTGAAAACAATATCCTCTATACAGTAATTAATTTTAATACCCTTAGGAGTTAATGCAGAATCCCAACCTGTAATCAGCTGCGTCAAAAGATCATTTAGCCTTGTTTGTCTCATTGTACGTTTATCGCGGCGCACAGATTCGACGGTTACCTTGAACCACGAAGTGAAAAAATGGCGAATTTCATTCGCTTCCAAAACGTATTTTAGAGCATCTTCCAGGTTATTATCCAATTCCAGAGACTCTCTTGCCATTGTAATTTTGAGGCCTAATTTTTGAGTTATGTCTTTAATTTCGTGAATGTATGTATTTGTTACAATGCCTGTAGTAGCCAAAACACGTAACATCTGAAGCTCTGTTTCAAGCTGTTTAATGGTTGAATCTTTTTTCTCGACTAAAGCGGAGACCTTTCTTACATCAATAAGTTCTGGAGTATACGCTCTGTTTTCCTGTTTGGATTCTTGCTGATTTTTTACATCCAATTTTAACTTCGACTCAAGTTCTTTTTCTATCTCAGCAGTGGGATGTAATTTATCATAGTATTCGTTTAAAATTCGACATACAGTTTGCCTATCACGTTCAAATAGTTTTATAACGTTTTGTATGAACTCTTGTAACAACAAAAACTCTTTAGTCTCAACAATACCTTGTCTATTCGCTTGGTCAGGCAAAGTGATGTTTGTGCGTGAAATGTATATGCTTCCATGCATTTGATCTGAATTAACACGCCATGCACCTGTTGGATGTGAAACAGCAGCAGGAGATTTGTTTTTTCTAAGTGATAACATTAGCCAATCAACCGACGTGGATTTGGGATCGCCATAGGGACGAACCCTAAATCCGTCTCTATAAATTCGAATTCCACCGAATGAATCCCTTATATCTGGTCTTCCTGTTATATCCTTATAGTAATATTTTTCTCTTTCTGTTTTTGGCGCTGACAGTTTCGCAAAATATAATGTTCCTTCAAAATCTCCAATTGTATTTTCAATTAAAGTTTTACTTCCTAAAACATCAGTGATATTCGTCTCAAGGTGTATAGGTGTCCCTTTGAAATAACTTTTTTGCTCCGCATCAAATCCTGCTTCGGTGGTTATTTTATCAAAATCATCACCAAAGTCAAACTCATCACGATTTATGATTACATCCACTTTACCATCACTTAAAGCTTTAAATTTGATTCTATAATCGTAAGAAAAGTTATCACTATCTTGTAATAATGCAGCGTCTTCTAGTGTAGTATCACTTTCAAAAAAGTAAATATTAAACACTTCTTTAAACTCTGGTGGAATTAAAGTCTTAAGATTTGATTTTATGCTTTCCACAACAGTTTTATTCCATTTATCTCTTAAACTAGTAAGTTTAAAAATTGACCCGGTAGTTAAAAAGTTTTTCTTAATCAGTTCAAACACACTCTTGTTTTCGATACCTTTGAGAAACTCCAAAAAAGTACACTCTGTTTTATTAAGGTCAGCCGTTATATCAGTGATTTTTTGTCCAAACTCAAATACAGACCAATCAACATTCCAAAGTAGGTGTTCCGTCTCTGATATTGTTAACAGATTACAACTATCAGCGATTCGATCTAAAGCAAAGCGACCGATACCCTTTGCGCCTGTTTGTATGCGGCCTTTCTTAGTTTTGAAGTCAACTTTCTTAGAGGAACTTCCTATAGTCATCCAATGCTTCAAAATTACATTCTCAGTCATCCCGGTTCCATTATCGCCAATATACAGAGTATCTGTGTTCTTTTCATAATACAGCAAACAAACAGAGGCATCTGCATCATAAGTGTTTTTAACTAGTTCTAAAACAGCTCCATCGAGTTTGGATACATTTTCACGTCCAATTAATTTTGCAGTATATGCATCTACATTAAACGGAATCTTTGGCATTAAAAGTTCCTCCTATTTATTGCATTCTATCACAGTAAATTTTCTGGAAACATAAAATTATTAATGTCTTTAGGAGATATCCGAAATGAATTCCCATTAGAAATAACACCAATATTTTTCACATATTCTAAGAATAAATTACTGTTCAAAATATCAACTGCTTTTGAAAGTGCATACGTCTGTTGGCTTTCTTTTTTAACAATATATATTCCCGAAGTAGGAATTGTATCTTTGCCCAACATTTTGACTTTTACTTTTCCTGTAATCAATGTGGATATAAGTACTTTAGGCTGATTCAAGTGCATCAACGCTTGAGAGCGACCATACTCAAACCAGCTTATTCCTTTATCACTTTTTCTTTCACTTAGTTTCTTTTCAAACTGCCGTAAATAATTTGCGGCGAAAGGAAATTTCTTGCAGAATTCATCTTCATTGTATCTTTGTAGACCATCTGCAGAATAATAATAGGGAAATATTACATACTCCTTTTTTTCATAATTTAAAGAGCGTGGACTTACAGCATTTCTCAGCAATGCTTTTTCAATTTTCTTTCCATTTACCTGGATATATTCTCCATCATCAACAAAATCAGCTATGATGTATACTTCATTTGAAAGGGTAGCAATGCTACTAGCCGCATGAAAATAGTCACCAAATCGAAAAAGTTCAACAGTCGTTATTTCCTCTTTGCTTTTTTGAAAAACCCACTTTTCGTCAAGCTGGTTTTTATCTATAATAGAAATTTTATTTTTGACGAGATCATGATATTTAAAATATAAAGAATTACTACTGATATCACAAACAATTATCGCAGAAGCAGTCAATTTTCCTGCAAATAGTTTTTGATTAGAATAGTCGTAAATATCAGTAAGAAACGGTAAAATATATTTTCTTAAATCTAATGCAAATTGATTTTTGAATATATTGCTAGGTATTAAATAAGCAAGCTTCCCTGTGTTTTTCAGTGATTTGATACTTGCTTCAATAAAAGCATAATAATAATCAAATTTTCCTTTTGAACAGGTCTCAAACGACTTTCGTACAAAAATCCTATCCTCTAAGTTTAATTCTTTATATGTAATGTATGGAGGATTTCCAATAACAAAATCAAATTTCCGAACTATATTTTCTCTCAAAAAATCTCCTTCGAATATATTCCAAGAAACATCGGATAATCCAAATGAAGCGGCAACTTCATCTAGTCTTATTTTGCAATTAGCGATATGAGATTTATCAATTTCAGCTCCCCAAATATCCTGTTCCAGTCCGACTTTAATTTCATCTATTTTATGCTGATGTTTTAGTGCATCTTTAATGTAACGCTCAACGATTTCTGCCAAAATACTCCCATCACCACATGAGTTTTCAGACACTTTTTTCCCATATAGATTTTCCTTATATCCTACAGCATTCAATAGATCTTGTGCATTTTTTGGAGGAGTGAAAACTTGACATTTTGTATTAATAGACAATTTCTCCACTCCCTTTCATTTTAATAGCTTTAATAATGCTGTTTTCTGCTCAGAAGTTAATGTTGACCATTTATCAAGCATTTCAGTTTGTTCTTTATTTAAGGCAACCAACTCACCTTCATCTGCAAAAAATTGGGATAAAGTAATCCCAAATGCCCTACATATATCTTCAAGCGTACTAATACTTGGATCATTATTGCGATTAAACATATTAGAAAGTGTGGACTGAGGAATGCCTGAAACCTTTGACAGTTTATACACAGACCAATTCCGGTCACTTAGCAGCCCTTTAATGCGTTCTAATGTATTCAAGTCTACACCACCCCTATTGTACATTTTTATATTGTACTATACTTTTGGGTTATAATCAAGAGCGCAAAAGGGAACTTCAAAACTTTGTTTTTAAAATGCCTTTATGATTAAAGTTGCCCACAAAGAAGTAGCGCCGATTTCCTTAATCCGGTGGCGTCGGCGCTACTTCTTTGTGGGCAACCTATTTCTTTAGTGGTAGATTTGCGTCCTGCTCGTACCCACCGACAAACCATATTCTTATTTAGGGTGCGGATAGGACGGTCACTTGTTCAATGATTCTTCGGGTAAAGTCATCATTAAAGTCGGTAAGAGTCAGATTTTCCTCATTATTCATATAAATCGGGGTATGTTGGTACTCCTATACCTGATCTGCCGTTTTCTGTTCGGAAAGCTACTGCAGTTTGGCGGTATAAAATTTCCACCTCTCTACAAACTTCTTGATTCACCAACTATTTCTTAAATACTTTTTGCAAATCGCAAGGACAAATCTGCTATAATTAAAAATCCATCTTCAAAGTAAAGGAGGAATTAGCAAGATGGGCAAAAGGCACACAGAGGAAGATAAAAAGCTCATGGTTTCGCTCTACGTGAACGGAAAATCAGTCCAAGAGATTTGTGAAAAAAATCAAATCTCAAGAAGCGCTTTATACAATTGGATAAAGCTTTATACAGAAAGGAAAGCACCCAAAACCGGTACAATTATTTCCGGCCACCGGATTGTTTGTCTAGAAGAGGAGAACCGAAAACTGCGAGAAGAAAATGAAATTCTAAAGAAAGCAAGTTGTGGCTGCAATGCGTCTCGTTCCGAAAAGATTCAGGCGGTACAGGAATTATATGGGCAGTATTCACTTCGAGCTCTATGCGATGCACTTGGATTAGCACGAGGGACCTTTTACAACCACATGAAAAGCCAAAAAATTCAAAAACTTGTAGATCGGCAAAACGAAGAATTCCGGCCTACCATTCGGAAAATTTTTGAAGACAGCAAAGGGAGATTGGGTGCTCGACCAATCCGAGCCAAAATGCATGAAATGGGATATGAAATTAGTGTCCGAAGGATTAACTATCTCATGAAAGAAATGAAGCTTTCTGCGGTTGTTCCCAAGCCTGATGCAGCTTATATGCATCCACGATCAAAATTCTATCGCAATAAACTGTCCAGAAATTTTGATCAGACGGAGGCAAATAAGGTATGGGCCAGCGATATTACATATGTACCCGTCGGAGATAAGTTTTATTATGTTTGTGTAATCCTTGATCTATTTTCCCGACGGGTATTATCCTACAACATATCAGATCGCATTGATACGAATTTAACCATTAAAGCATTTATGCGAGCTTACAAATTGAGAAGTCAGCCGCAAGGTTTACTTTTTCACAGCGACCAGGGATGCCAGTATACATCCTATGTCTTTCAGCAGATCCTGAAAGGCTATCATGTGGAACAGTCCTTTTCTACACCGGGACAACCCCACGATAATGCTGTATTGGAAGCTTTCTTTTCCGGCTTCAACAAAGAACAGGTGTACCGGAATGTGTATCGTACAAAAGAAGAACTCGAAGCATCCGTTGCCGAATACATCGAGTTCTATAACGAGGGCAGACCTCATCGAAAATTAAATATGAAAACTCCAGCTCAATTCGAAGCCGAATACTTTTCTGCTCTAAATGCGAAATAAAAAACGAATGACAGTATTTTAAACAGTCCACAAAAAACTGTCCAAAATACTGTCATCCGATCAGATGGTGGGGGAAGCTGGATTCGAACCAGCGAAGTCACTGACAACAGATTTACAGTCTGCCCCCTTTGGCCGCTCGGGAATTCCCCCATAATAAATTATGTAATTTTGTACGCCGTGAGACTGTGGCTCAATTTTCAGATCCGATGGAGCTGGTGGACGGACTTGAACCCCCGACCTGCTGATTACAAATCAGCTGCTCTACCAGCTGAGCTACACCAGCATCTCATGCAAACCACTCGCGCAAGTGAGATTATAGCATATATAGAACTGCTTGTCAAGAACTTTATGAAAAAAACTATTTCTTTTTATTTTCAAAAAATCCTTTACTTTTGATCGCTCCCTTGCTATACTGTCTGCAACACAACAACCATTTTTATTTTTTACTTGGAGATACCTATGAAATACGTATTGGAACAGCTGTCCCATCAGTGCGTAGGCTGCGGCAGCTATGCTTACAAAGACACCAGAGCAAAGGACGGACAAATTTTTCTTCCCATTGATACTCCAACGCCCTATGCATTATATTCAGGGGATAAGGGACAAAGCTGGAAAACGCTGTCTCTAAAAGAAGGCCGCCAAACGGACCGCTTCATTCAGCTGCAGGACGGATCCTTTTTGGCACTGTCTTTTGACAATGTGGTTCACCACGCTATCCGAAATCCTGGGCAGGAAATCATTCCTTTTGTCGCCGGTGTGTACCGGGCCAAAACCATGGAAGACGTGATTGCCGGAAATATCACCTCTACCTTTACGCAAATTGACATCCCCAGATTATGCATGGGGTGGGGCGATTCAGGGAATACGCACACCAGCTGTATTTCCAATGGGCTGATCCAGCTGGCAGACGGAAGTATCCTGGCCACTATGTATGGACAAACAAAAGACGACACCACCCTGTGTCCTTATTTTCAGGAGCATGGAGGCTATGATTTTTATCTGTACCGTTCCTGGTGCATCCTCTCCACGGACGGCGGAAACACCTTCTCCTTTTTGTCCACCATTGCAGATGTACAAACCTACCCTATTCCAGATATCAACGCGGAGGGATACTGTGAGCCGGACTGTATTGAACTCGAACCGGGCCATATTGTATGCGTGATCCGTACCGGGGGACATGAGGTATATTCGCCCTTGTACTGTACCCATTCCTACAACAGCGGAAAAACCTGGGAACCGCCTTATCAAATCTGCCCTTGGGGCGTTTTACCGAAACTGTTTACAATGGAAGACGGCACGCTGGTATGCGTATCCGGGCATATCCACACCATGCTGCTATTTTCTCCGGACAAGGGTCACACCTGGAGTCAGCCCCACATTATCGAGCCCTGCGACGGAAAATGGGATAAAAGTCCTTCCGGCTACAACAGCGCCTTTGAAAGCAGCCCCGGAGAAATCACCATTATTTTCGATGACCCCAAGGAAGGTATTGCAGATGGGGCCCCCGCAGGACAGCTGCGCCGTGTATATATCCGCACCTACCGCGTACGACAGGAAAAATAATTCAAATTATATTGGCAACCCCTCACCCGCTCACGCGGTGGCTCCCCTTGTCAGGGGGGCCTTTTTCGCATTGTGACATAGCAAATTTTCAAAAGAGGTGCATTGTAACAGTTTCCATAAACAAAATAGCCTCCCTGTTCGTGTTTCACAAGGTGAAACAACGGGGTGGGGTCAGCATAGCTGACGGTGGGGTTGTAACAAAATTTTATTTCTTCTTCCATGCAGCCGCATACTGCATGATAGGCTTGCTGGCAGAAGCGGCAATCACAATTGCAGAGGAAAGAATTAAACCAAAAGCGCCCTGCGCCAAATTTCCCGGAATATTTGCAAGGGCAGAAGATGGGCTGTACAGTAGACATTCAAAAAAGAAATATCCGCCGACCATTATAGTCTCTGATAGAAACGCGCTGAATACAAACCATCCCCTGGGCCGCGGATGTCGGCACAGACTTGCAAACACCAGGGCCATACATCCTTTGATCACAAATGTGGCCGGTGCATACAAGGCAAACCCCAGTACAATATCGGCAAGTGCAGAACCAATGGCTGCCGCTGCAAATCCCCATCCCGGGCCAAGGAAAAATGCGGCAGTTATGACAAAAACATCTCCAAAGTTTCCATAACCGCTTCCCGGCAGCGGAACACTCAATAGCATGGTTGCCACAAAAATCATCGCGGCAAGCAGCGCAGTACCTACAAGCCGCTGAATATGTTTATGCATGATCTGCACCTCCTTTTCAAAGTAAACCCATTATAGCACTTTTTCTATTTTGTGTGAAGGATTTGATTAAAAATCTTTTATAAATAAGGGAGAGACATATATGTCTCTCCCTGCGGCGCCCCACTCCCTTGCGTTTCACAAGTGAAACGCAAGGGAGTGTAATGCTGACGGTGGGGTTGTAGCAAATTTGAGATTATATTGATAACCCCTCACCTGCTGTCGCGGGAACTTCCTTTATCAGGGGAGCCTTTTGTTTGTACCGTCACATAAATGAAGTATTTTTCATTCTTTATGCCATCTCTCCGGACAGTTCCCGTTTCTCAGGCATTTTCGACATTTGCCGTTGTGCCATAACCAGCTCATAATAGAGCCCTTCTCTGGCAAGCAACTCGTCATGGGTACCTACCTCTGCCACACAGCCATGGTCCAGCACGACCAAACGGGTAGCATTTCGCAAGGTAGACAACCGGTGGGCAATGGCAATGGTGGTTCTGCCGGCAATCAGCTTTTGCAGTGCGTCCTGTATATCCTTTTCTGTTTCTGTATCCAACGAAGCTGTCGCTTCATCTAAAATCAAAATTTTGGGATTGTGAAGCAGCGCCCGGGCAATTGCCACTCGTTGCCGCTCTCCACCAGAAAGCGTATGTCCCCGCTCCCCCACCAGTGTGTTGTATCCATCGGGAAGCTTCACCGCAAAGGAATGCACTCCGGCCAGCTTTGCCGCGGTAATCACTTCATCGTAGGAGGCATCCGGTTTGGAATAACAAATATTCTGCAGCAGCGTTCCGGTAAAAAGAAACGTCTCCTGGAGCACTGCGCCGATTTGACTGCGCAGGGACTGCTGGGTAATATCCCGCAAATCCGTCCCATCGATGCGTATGACCCCATCATCCGGATCATACATCCGCATCACCAAATTGATGAGTGTAGATTTTCCAGCACCGGAACGGCCCACGATGCCGATCATTTCTCCAGGCTGTATCTCCAGGTTTACTTTGCGCAGCACATCCTTTGCATCTTCATATCCAAATGATACATTGTCCAGTTGAATGTTTCCTACAATTGTCTGATCTACAGCGTCCTCCCGGTCCGCCACGTCCTCCGTTTCATCCAGCACATCGAACACCCGGACAATGGAAGTCATAGTGCGTGCCAGCCTGCGGGGCATAAAGGACAGCCATCGCAGCGGTCCATAAATCATCGCTACATAGGCAGAAAACTGCTGCATAGCGCCCAGTGTCATGGTTCCATCCAAAATTTGATTGCCTACGTAATACAGCAGAAAGAATTCACCCACACCCATCAAAAAGTTGGTGACAGGAGAAATCATAGCAAAATACGTCTCGTTTTTGACCCGCACCTTCGTTTCCCGCGAATTGACCGCGTCGTACCGATCCACTTCCTTTTTCTCCATGCCGAAGGCTTTTACTACCCGAATACCGGAGAAAATATCGTACAGCACTTCATACAGCCGGCTGCCACACCACCACTGTTTGTTGTAACGAGGGCCCAGGTACCGCCACATAAGACGGTGGGACAGCATCACTAGGGGAGTCGGCAGCAATATCATCAGCGCCAGCCGCCAGTCATACATAAATAAAATGATGCCAAGACTGAGTAGGGTAAGAACCTGCTCGATCAGGCCACCAACGTCACTGGTAAAAAAGTCCTGAATCTGGTTGGAATCCTGGGTAACCCGGTTCATCAGCTCCCCCGCAGTCCGCTTGGATATCTTGGAAAGAGACAGAGCTTCGATTTTTTGAAACAGGGTCTGCCGCAAGGTAACGATCAACTTGGTACCCGCCCGTACCTGGGCAAAGTTGCGGGCGATACCCAGCAGCCGCACTGCAAAAGTGACCAGCAAAATCATAAGTACGGCCAGGATATACTGGCTGGCTGCCGGCAGCCGATCTGCTTTGATATATTCGTCTACCAGCACCCGGTTCAGGTACGGCAGTACCAGATTCAAGGCAGCCACCGCAAGGAATATTAGAACGGACAGATAAATATATCCCCGGCTGGATTTTGCCATTTTCCACAAACGCCGCAAATATCCGCCTTTTTTCGCGCATCGGGGACAAATCTCCGAGTCCGGCAGATATGGCCGATGGCACTTGGGGCAAATACTTTCCTTAAACTGCTTCCATTCTTCTGTAGGCACTGCGCCGTCCAAAAATCGGTTCATCCGCTTGGACGCTGCAGAAAACACAGCAAGGTGATCCATGGTGCCCCGGCAAATCAGGTGATCCCCATCCTCCCGGCTGGCCTCCAGCGCTACGCTGCCCACACCTACGTCACATCGAAACTCCTGAATCCCCTCCATAGGGATCCACTTCTGGATTCTGTCTGCGGTGATGTGCAGGCCGCCCGTAAAAAATTCCACCTGTCCCTGCAGGGATTCGTTATCCGGACCCAGATTAAACCGGATCCGGGTGATACAATTTTCTTCCATTCCGGCCCCCTTTACAAATACAGCTCGATTTTACGCAGGCTGTGACGATCCAATTTCTCCAGGCTTTCGATTACATATCGGTTCCCATAATTGTCAAAGACGTACACCTTATCCTCTCCGACCCGCAGTAGGTTGCGGAAGGTGTCCTGAAGCGTAAACTGCAGTGCCCCCGCGTCGCTCTCCACCTGCCAGAAGGAGTATCCGTGTGCTTCCTTCAGGGACACAATCTTTGTGATTTTCGGCGTGTAATACTTATGCTCCAATTCGCCGCGCAAAATCTCCTGCGCCGCTTCATCGAAATCTGTAAGGGTGCGGATCAGGCCAATCTCTTCCTGATCCTTATTTTGTACAGAGATGTATTCTTCTAAAAGATCAAAGGGAAATGCACGGTGCAGCCAAATTCGATTGTGCTCTTCTGTCGTTTCCGTTCCATCCTCCTGCTGGACACTGATCCGGGCGCCGGGGAATCCGTTTTTTAAAAAGATATCTGTATTCTCCCGATGCAGATATCGGATCTTTGCCACATCGGAAATATTTTGAGCGGTCTCTGTCTTTTGCAATGCTTCTTTCGCTTCCATGGTGCACCTCCTTATTCCTGGATCCCTGCGTTTTTCAACGCCTCATGCTGCAGCGTATACAGCTTGTGATAGATCCCTTCTTTTTCCAACAGCTCAGTGTGGGTACCGGCCTCCGGCACCTTCCCGTTTTCGATCACCATCAGCGTATCTGCATCCCGCAGGGTAGACAGCCGGTGGGCGATCATAATCGTAGTCCTGCCGCGGGACAGCTTTTCCAGTGCTGTCTGAATCAGACGCTCTGTTTTTGTATCCATTGCGGAGGTGGCCTCGTCCATAATCAGGATCTTCGGCGCCATCAAAATCGCACGGGCAATGGAAACCCGCTGCCGTTCTCCCCCGGACAGGTCCTTATGCCCCCAACCGATCATCGTGGAATACCCGTCCGGCAGCTTTACAATAAAATCGTGGGCGCCGGATGCCATGGAAGCGGTAATCACCTCTTCCATGGTGGCGTTTGGTACAGCATAGCGGATGTTGTCCAAAATCGTTCCCTGAAAGAGATAGGTTTCCTGGGAGACAATCGCGATATTCCTCCGCAGGGTTTCAAAGGAAAGATCGCGCACGTCTATCCCATCGATCAGAACCCTTCCCCGATCCGCGTCATACAAACGGATAATGAGGTTCGCTATGGTGGACTTCCCTGCTCCGGTATGGCCTACGATGCCGATTTTCTTCCCGGGTGCAATGTCAAAGGATACATTGTCGATGATTTTGCGGGTTTTGTCGTACCCGAATTCCACATTTTCAAAGGTGACACGTCCCTGGAGCTGCGTTATGGTTACCGGGTCTGCTGCTTCCCGCACATCCGGCTCTGCGTCCATGATCTCCATCAGGCGGAACATGGCGTTCATATTTTCTGAAATCCGGTAGTTGACGTCTACAAAAAAGGTCATGGGGTTGTACAGCAAGGTAGTATAGGACAAAAACGTAAGCAGCAGGCCATACGTCATCCCATCGCCTGCCACCCGCCAGCCCCCGATCCCCAGTACCAGAATGGAACTGATGGAAAACAAAAAGGTAACCAGCGGGAACACCGTCCCGTTATAAAGAGACGCATTTTGGCTTGCCTGAGCAAACGCCGCGTTCCTCTGGCCGAAACGATCGATCTCCGTCCGCTCCTTGGAAAAGGCCTTTACCACCCGCACACCCCCAAGTGCGTCTGCAAGCATCCCGTTCATCCTCCGGGAGCGGGAATACCGCCTGGCATACAGCTTACGCATCCGTTTGTAAAGCTGCATGATGGCCACTACAAACACGGGGCAAAATACCAGGGCAAGCAGGGAAAGCTGCCAGTCGATCACAAACATAACAGCCACCACCACGATGGTTTGGATACTATTGATGATCAAATAGGGAAACCCTTCTACAAAGAACCAATATATACTGTCCGCGTCCCAGAATACCTGATTCATAAGGGATCCCGTCTGCCGTTTGGAAAAGAAGCTGATGGAAAGCCGCTCAATAGAATGAAAAATGACGTTTTTTAAATCATAGGTAATTTGGGGAACGATCCGCGCAGTTAGGACCTCGTTTACCATATTGATCAGCAGGGCCAGCAGCCGGGTAGACACAATGAGGAAGATGACCAATCCCACCTGTCCGTAAAAGCTTCCCCCCTCGGTGAGTACCTGGTCAAAGAAAAATCCAGAGCTGATATACGGCGTGAGAACTCCTAAAAGGGTAGTCAATATCATAGCGGCCAGGATGGCGATCACCTGACCCTTATATTTTGCAATAAACAATCCCATGCGGCGTACGACGCTCATGCGGTCCATACAGGCGGGACACAGTTTTCTGCTCTGATCCGGATACAGTCTGCCGCATTTGGGGCAATACCGGTCGTCCTCTTTTTCCTGTGGCGCCTCAAAGGTTCCTTTTTCCTTGTATTCGTTGAGGCAGGCGCAAAACTGGATCATTTCCTCCATTTTATAACAGGACAAATGGGTAAGCAGCACATACGCCTCTTTGTCCGTATCAAAAGCTGTAAGGATACATCCAGATATCTGCTGCTCAACACGAAAATCCTGCAGCGTTTTTAAGGCATATTCCTCAAAAGTGAGCTGCCCAAATTTTACATCCAAGCGGCTGCGGTCCAGGCGGCCTACGTTTTCCTTTGGCACGATCCGCTGAATGCCCCCGATCAGCGTCAAGGTGTCCTTTGTTGCAAAGATCCAGTTGTCGCAGTGCGTACCATCTTTGTTCCGGTCGGCGTATACGGCAAGCATGGCATTGTCCCTTGTTATCCCCCGTTTTGCTGCGGCCTCGTATACGCCGACCGGTATCCGTTCAATTTCTGTCACGATTTCCTCCGTTTCTTTCTGTCATACCGTCTACCGTCGTCTTTTCTTCTTTTGCAGGCACTGTCACGACAAATGACCAGGGGACGTAGCGGCACAAAACCACTTTAGCCTCCCCTGTTCGTGTTTCACAAAGTGAAACACCGGGGTTGGTGGCGGCAAAGCCGCCGGTGGGAGAGCCTTTGTATTTTCCATCAGTCATTTGCCGTGACAGCGCCTGCAATAAAACGCTCTCCCCTTTACAAAAACAAAACCTCTGCAAGGGAATATCGGGGAAAAATTTCCGCGTTATATCCGATGCAAAGGTTTATATCTTTATTCCCTGCGCAATTTTTATCTGCGCTTGAGTTCCTCCGGCTTGGGACAGTCCTCAAGAGGAATGTCTACGGCATCCGGGAAGGTAAAGCCATTCTTCTTAAAGGTTTCATAATCAAATGCATCCAGCTCATCATAAGCCAGCTTATGAAACTCGTAGAAGTTGGGCCACCATTCGTAGCCGTCACCCAGATTATGATACAAAAATGCCTCTGCTATCTCAATACCCAAATTGTGACCGATATAATGGCCGCCCATGGCAAGCACATTGCAATTGTTTCCAGTGATGCAGCGCAGTGCGGAAGGTACATTTTCTACAACTGCCGCATGTACATGGGGGCACTTACTCGCTGCAATATGGATACCCATACCGGTACCGCAGAAAATCAGCGCACGCTCAAACTCTCTTTCAGCAATTTTCGCGCCAACCCGCAATCCGATTCTGTGAAACATTTCCGGATTCTTTTCATCTGTGGTTTTTACACCGATATCGGTACAGGTCCAGCCGCACTTTTCCAGATGGGCAACAACTGCGTTCTTCAGCGCAACGCCTGCAAAATCTGCAGCAACCAAAACCTGCTTATCCTTTATTGTTTTCATCTATATATCCTTTCCTGTGATCTCTGATGTTGGCTTTTCATGAAAGCCTGTTTCTGCATTGTAGCATCGTCCGATTCAATTGTCAATATATTTTGAACAATTTTAAACTTTTTTCTGGTTATTCATCCGGCACAAAGGTGGCAATGGCACGCAGAAGTTCTGCATGGTGATCCAGCTGCTGCAGTTTTTTATCGTTGTCTGCAATCCCCGGAGCCTCTTTGGAGCGGACAGCGATAATTGTATCTGCAGGCATGACCTGAACACCGGGATAATTCTTATAGAATGCAGTGTCCCCCAGCCGGATCCCATATGCATCTGCCGCACAGTCAGGCAACTCCTCACCGAAAATTTCAGACAGGGGCATAAAGCCGTCCATGTCCCGGATTTGCTCATACAACGCGGGATCCAGCATACACAGCATATGCTTTGCGGCTGTCATTTCCGTTTGAAAGCGGCTGTAGGAGGCCTTTAAACCACCGTAATCCGGAATATACTCCTCATTTTGTGCTTTTGCCTCTTCCTGCTTTTGGGCGATCTGTTCTTCTGTCAGGTAGGTGTTATCTGCAAAACTGATGGCTTTTTCTCCATCCCCGTTATAGTCGTCCATCACCTGGGTGACAGCCTCCTCCAGATCCGTATACCGGCTTCCGATAAAGGCCACCGGCCCTGTATACATGATGTATACATCCGGCTTTACATAGGTAACGATCTGCCATAGCAAAACTGCGGCGATGACTACAGCAAACCCAATCAGCCCTGCATGCCATTTGTGCTGGTACCAAAAATTCTCCAGCCAGCTTACTTTCTTCCCGGTATACTGGCTTTCATGTTCATTTTTCAGATCCTCCCCCTTGGCCTGCAGCACACGCATAGCGGCTGACATGGGAATCTCGTTTTCCCCTTCAGAGGATGGTGCATCCGTTTGCAGGTTTTCTTCCTGCAGGTGATTTTTTTCCTTGTCTTCCATTTTTCACTCCACATATTCGGGAACAACTGCCCCGGAAATAAAAACGCGCTCCAACCGGCAAATGCCGGAAATGGAGCGCCAAGCTGCTTACCCGAGAGGCGCTGCCATCTGCTGCAAGATTCACTGTTAACAGCCAGCGATCCTCGAGCAGCAAGCCCATCAGTTCTTTTTTGCTCTGGATACTTCCAAAATTTTTAGATGCACCTCGCCGCAGGGGGCAGTATAGGAAACCTTGTCTCCCGCCCGGGCGCCCATCATAGCACTGCCGATGGGGCTGCGGTCTGTAATCATGTTCATAGCGGCGTTCACCTCATTGGAACCCACCATAATATATTCGGCTTCTTCCTCAAACGTCTCGTCATACACCTTCACCTTAGAACCAATGTTCACTACATCGTCCTTCAGCTCGGATTCATCAATGATCTTTGCGTTTTTGATCAAATCTTCTACTTCTGCGATTCTTGCGTAACATTTTGCCTGGGCATCTCTGGCCTCATCGTACTCGCTGTTCTCAGAAAGGTCTCCGTGGCTTCTTGCCTCCGCCAACTGTACTTTGATTTCCGGGACCCGCACATCCTTTAAATAGGCCAGCTCATCCAGCAGCTGCTGATATCCTTCTTTTGTGTACAAGGTGAAATTTGTCTCGCTCGTCATAACCTTATCCATCCTTTCCAATGAATCTTTTATAAAGTGTTTACGCATCCGGCAGGGCATTGTATGCCGCCCTAAGCTGATTGTCTTCTTCGTCTGTAATTTTGTAAATATTTTTTCCTTCCAGCGACGCATCCAGTTCTGCTACGATATCCGGCGTCACACCGACTCCGTCAAAATTGTCCGAAAAGGGAGGGCAGTAATACCGATACGTGTACTTAAATCCGGTACCGTCTCCGAAGCCGCGGATCGTCTGCATGCTTCCCTTGCCATAGGTCTGTACGCCTACCACCGGAGCTTTTTCGTAATCCTGCAGCGCCGAGGCGAATAGCTCCCCTGCGCTGGCTGTTCCTTCGTTCACCAAAACAACCATAGGAATATCCAGCTCGTTTGCATCCGATTCATATACGGTTTCCTCGTTGCCGTTTTTATCAATGGTTCGGATTACCGGCCCCTGGGGCAGAAGGGCATCCAGTACACTGCACACAGAATTCAAGTCTCCACCGGGATTATACCGCACATCCAGAATCAACCGGGTGGCGCCGGCGCTCTGCAGAGACTGTACAGCGTCGGTAAACTGATTTGGCGTGCCGCCGTCAAAAGAAGTGATCCGTATGACGCCCACAGTAGGATCCGGCGCATACAGGCGGCTGGTTACTGTATATTCCGTGATATATCCCCGCTTGATAGAAAAAGTTAGCTTTTGCATTTCTTCCTGGGTCTGACCGCGTTGTACTACAAAAGAAGCATAGGTATCCGCCTCTCCCTGCAGCATGGAAACAGCTGCGTCGTAACCGATTTCCACCACGCTGTAGTACTGTTCACCTTCGATTATATATGCGATCCGGTCGCCGGGCATGACGCCTGCTTCCAGGGCAGGGGAGTTTGGAAATACAGAAACGATATCGATCAGCCCCGTTTCTGTATCCATGTTTACACTGATACCGATGCCCTGCATCTCCCCGCTGTTGTCTGCCATCAGCGCGGAAAATTCTTCTTTTGTATAATATCCCGCATATGGATCTCCCAGTCCAGCCATATAGCCTTTCAAGATCCAGTCGGTCAGCGTCTCCTCATCAATTTCGCCTACATAGTCCTGGCGCACCAGCGCATCCAAAAGCTCCATTTTTTCTACAGCCTGATTTACAGTGCCCGTACCACCCTGCGTATACCAAACAGAAAGCAGCACATACGTTGTCATAAACGTGGCGACGATACACAAGGCTGCGATAACCGCCACCGCCCCAACTGACACAGTTCGCCTTTTCTTTTCACGCGGGGCAGGAGCAGTAGGAGGCGCAGCAGACGCGTCCCGCGCAAGGGGCTTTATTTCTATAGGCGTATAAGGCGACATCCCGCCCTGGGTTTCATCAGGATCCGGCCTTTCATTTTCATCCATCATAATGCGCATGCCTTCCTTGGTTACAGATTTCTCTTTCCAGTTTAACCGAAATCTATTTTTTCAAACACGGTTTTACTTTTGTTCTAAAAGTTAAAGCAAGTCTGAAAGCAGAACGATTTCTGCTTTCAGACTTTGCCAGTCTTTTTTCATCAAACGCCTTTTTGCACGTAATTGAGGGGATTGGTTCGGTTTCCGTTGATACGGAACTCAAAGTGCAGATGGTTGCCTGTGGAAAATCCAGTAGAACCCACATATCCAATCACCTGACCTTTGGATACGGTCTGTCCGGCCACAGTTGCAAGAGAACTGCAGTGGGCATATAGGGTTGACCTTCCCTGGCCGTGGTCGATCAGTACATAATATCCATAGCTGGAATGGCTTTCCGCTTTGAGAACGGTCCCATCGTTAGAAGCATAAATGGGCGTGCCGTAAGCAATGGCTGTATCTACTGCGTAATGGGGACGGCCTGCAGGATCTGATTCGCCAAAGTAGCAGGAGATATATCCCTGGCCTACCGGCAAGGGCCACATAAACTCTCCGTCTGCCGTAACCTGCGAAGAGTTCTGTGCCTGCAAGTTTTTCAGATAGGCAGCAAGTTCCTGGTCCAATTTATCCTCTTCAGCCTTGGCCGCTTCATATTGAGACAGGTATGCCGCCTCATCATCCTTCAAAGATTCATAATAGCTTGCCGCTTGGGCAGACAGCTGCTCGCTTTCCGCTTTATCGGCCTCCATTGTCTCCAAAGTGCTCTTCTGGAGCGAAATGGACGCTTCCAGGTTGTCCCGTTCTCTCTCCAGATCCTCTTTTTCCGCCTTATACTGATCCATCATCGTTTTGTCATATTCCAGCATGGAATTGATTCGATCCATACGGCTCAAAAAATCGCTGACGCTGTCTGCCCCAAGCAGCATGCTGAGATAACTGACAGAGCCTTCTTCATAAGACATACGCATTCTTTCCTGAAACTTTGCAAAAGTTTCCTGAATGGCGGTCTCTTTTTCTTCAATAGAGGCTTTTGTCTCCTCGATGCGGGTTTCCAGTTCATCCAAAAGGGACTGAGAAATGGCGATCTTCTGAGAGAGCGTATACACCAGAGAATCTAAATTCTGCTTATATTCCGCTGTTTGATCTGCTTCATCTTGGACACTGGAAATTTTTCTCTGCAGCTCCTTCTTGGTTTGCTCCAGTTCAGAAATCTGGTCCTCGTATTTTTTTACCTGGGCATTTTCTGCTCTGGCAGAGTTGCCGGGAGCTGGGGCCATCACAAGAAGCGCTGCGGTAAGCACTGCCGCGAGGGCCGCTGACAAGACGCGAATGATACGCCGTTTGGAATGAATAAGATACATTTTCGTTTAACCTGCCTTTCATCCGGGCCAAAAACAGTCAAGTGGCCCTAAGCTGAAAATCAGTTTATACCGATTTTGCCTTTTATGACTTCAGATACTTGCGAAGGGATGCCACACTGCCGATGATACCAGTAATCACACCGATCACCACGAACCCGAAAAATAGCGGAATCGCAATTTTTCCATAGCTGAGCACGGTAATCATCTGCAGATCCACCAGGGCCATCTTCTCTACATAGTTGTAAATATAGGTCTCTACTGCAAATCCAATGAGACTTGCAAATATACCGATAAGCACACCCTCCAAAATAAAGGGCATCGTAATAAACCAGTTGGTAGCCCCTACATACCGCATGACGCTGATCTCATTTCTCCTGGAATAGACCGCAAGCTTAATAGTATTGATAATAACGAAGATGCTGACCACAAACAAAATAATCAAAAACCAGAGAAATACTAGCATAATGCCGCTTTTCAGGTTGTCCAGCGTCTTGGCCACCTGATATACGCTGTTAATTTTGCGCACGCCTTCAATGGAACGCAGCTGGGCCTCCAAATCAAATACCTCAGTTTCATCTGTGCCCTTATACATAATTTCAAAGGAATCGGAAAGGGGATTGTTTTCTTCTGTGATCCCGCTGTACAGTTCCTCATATTCGCCGCTTTGCTCACGCATGGTTTCCAGTGCTTCTTCTTTGGTTACATGGGTTACAGAATCAATATAATCCAATTCTTCGATCTGGCTGCCGATCTCTTCCACCGCTGCCTCGTCCAAATCGTATTCACAGTACACCACGATCTGATTCAGCTGCGCCACGTTGTCCAGATTGACATTAATATTCACAAGCAGCAGGGCAAAGCAGCCAAGCACCACCAGACAGCTCATAAGCACGGCCACAGACGCCACAGACATGACCCCGTTACGCCAAAGGCCTGTCATGGCCTGCCCTGTAAAATACCGGAGGCTGTAATGTTTTCTCATTCGAACATCCCTCCTACCCGGTCTTCTATGATCTTGCCGTCCTTCAGCATGACAACCCGCTGTTTATAGTAATCCACCAGATTTTTCTCATGGGTAACAACGATGATGGTCTTGCCCAGCTTGTTGATTTTCATGAGCAGGTTCATGATTTCTATACTCATTTTCGGGTCGATATTTCCCGTAGGCTCATCGGCAACAATAATTTTGGGGTTGTTTGCCAATGCTCTGGCAAGGGCCACCCGCTGCTGCTCGCCGCCGGACAGCTCTCTTGGAAAGCATTTCAGCTTATCCGCCAAGTTCACAGTGCTGAGGATCGCCGGTACACGCCGTTTGATCATGGAACGGGGCGTACCAACCACCTGCATGGCAAAGGCTACGTTTTCGTATACGGTTTTATTGGGAAACAGGCGGAAGTCCTGGAATACCACCCCAAGCTCCCTGCGGTAAAAAGGGATCTCTCGATTCTTGATCTTGGCCAGGTTATAGTTTCCTACGATCAGTGTTCCGGAGGACACGGCCTCTTCCCGCAGAAGGAGTTTGGTCATCGTGGTTTTGCCCGCTCCTGAATGCCCTACGATGAACACAAACTCCCCGTCGTCAATATGTAAGTCCACCCCATCCAATGCAACTGTTCCGTTGGGATAATACTTTTTTACATGCTTGAAATCTATCATACCTTTGTTCATTACCTGCCTTGTATTATAGAGTAGTAGTTTTTAGTGACCCTCTCCAAGGTCATGTGCTACACTGTAAGGGATGCTGTGGATCG